>NZ_JBSZKT010000046.1:0-61205 GCF_055690525.1 Streptosporangium sp. H13245
CCGAACGCGTGGTGGTGCTCAACTTCGGCAGGGAGATCGCCGACGGCCGCCCCGAGGACGTCCGCCGCGACCCCGCCGTCATCGAGGCATACCTCGGTGGCGACACCACCGCAGGAGACGAAACCGGTGGGACCGGGAGAGCCGGGGGAGACGGCGATGCTTGACATCGACGGGCTGGACGTCCACTACGGCGGCGTACACGCCCTGCGCGGACTGTCCCTCGGCGTCGCCGAGGGCGAGATCGTCGCCCTGCTCGGCAACAACGGCGCGGGCAAGACCACCACGCTGTCCGCGGTCTCGGGGCTGCTGCGGCCCAGCGGCGGCAGGGTGGTCTTCGACGGGAAGGAGATCACCGGGGAGAAACCGCACAGGATCACCGGGCGCGGCCTGGTGCACGTCCCGGAGGGGCGCAGGATCTTCAGCACGCTCAGCGTCCACGAGAACCTCCAGCTGGGCGGCTACCTGGTCCGCGACCAGGCCGAGATCCGTACGCGGATCGAGCGCGTCTACGAGTTGCTGCCCCGCCTGGCCGAACGGCGCGCGCAGCAGGGCGGCACGCTCTCGGGCGGCGAGCAGCAGATGCTCGCCATCGGCCGAGCCCTCATCACCGGCCCCCGGCTGCTGCTGCTCGACGAACCGTCCATGGGCCTGGCCCCGCTCATCGTCGTCCAGGTCATGAAACTCATCGCCCAGATCAACGCCGAGGGCACCTCCGTTCTGCTCGTCGAGCAGAACGCCGTCGCCGCCCTCGGGATCGCGCACCGCGGCTACGTGATCGAGAACGGCGCGTGCGTCCTCGACGGACCGGCCGCCGAGCTCCGCCGGGACCCCAGAGTGGCCGAGGCCTACCTCGGCGGAGCCGGGGGAGCGGGCGGAGGTGACCGGCGCGGTGTCTAGCGGTGTCTAAGGGAACGCACCCCGGGTGTTCGGAGGCACGCGCATGGCCTGGGAGGATGAGGGGGGCGGGTTCCGCCGACGAGGCGTGGACGCGAGCGACACGAGAGGCTCCGGTATGGCTCCTAGGGCGGACGGCCGGCTCGACCTGCCGGCCGTGAGCGAGCGGCAGAGCCTGCGGGAGCAGGTGGCCCACGCGCTCAGGGCGGCCCTGATCACCGGCGAGATGAGGCCCGGCATGGTCTACTCGGCCCCGGTCCTCGCCGCCCAGTTCGGGGTCTCGGCGACCCCGGTGCGCGAGGCCATGCTCGACCTGGCCAAGGAGGGCCTGGTCGAGGCGGTGCGCAACAAGGGTTTCCGGGTCACGGAGCTGTCCGACCGGGACCTGGACGAGCTGACCGAGATCCGCAGGCTCATCGAGGTGCCCACGGTGGCGCAGCTGGCCGACGCCGGGCGCGCGCCGAGCTTCGAGGCACTGCGCCCGCTGGCCCAGGCGATCGTCGACGCCGCCGAGCGCGGCGACCTGCTCGCGTACGTCGACGCCGACATCCGCTTCCACCTGGACCTGCTCGCCCTGGCGGGCAACTCCCACCTCGTGGAGGTGGTCCGCGACCTGCGCAACCGGGCCCGCCTGTACGGCCTGTCCTCCCTGCACCGGAGTGGCGCCCTCACCGACTCCGCCCGCGAGCACCTCACGTTGCTCGCGCTGCTCTCCGAGGGCGACGCGGGCGGTGCCGAACGGCTGATGCGCACCCACATCCGGCACGTACGCGGCATCTGGGCGAGCAGGCCAGAGGAGCAGGCGACCTGACGGCCGATGGCTCCGGGTCCGGGCCGGAGGTCAGCGGCGCTCCGGGCCGTGCCACCGCCGGAGCCGAAGAACGGCGCTCCGGGCCGCGCCGACGCCGGAACCACGGTCAGCCGGTGCTCCGGGTGGAGCCGACGCTGGCGATGACCACGCAGCCGACGGCGGCCCACTCGCGCGCCTGGAGCACCTCGCCCAGGATGACCAGCCCGACCAGCGCGGCCATCGCGGGCTCCAGGCTCATCAGGATGCCGAAGACCCGCTTGGGCATCCTGCGCAGCGCCTCCAGCTCGATCGAGTAGGGGATGACCGACGACAGCAGTCCCACGCCGAGCCCGACCAGCAGCAGCTCGGGCTGGAGCAGGTCGGTGCCGCCGGAGGTGATCCCGACGGGGGCGACCAGGACGCAGGAGACGATCATCGCGAGGGCGAGGCCGCTCGTCCCGGGGATGCGGCGGCCGACCGAGGCCGACAGCAGGATGTAACCGGCCCAGCAGACCGCCGCCACCAGGGCGAAGGCGATCCCGGCCCAGCTGATCCTGGACGTGGTCGTGCCCCACGGGGCCAGCAGCACCACGCCCGACCCGGCGAGCACGACCCAGAGCAGGTCGAGGCGGCGGCGCGAGGCCGCCACCGCGACGCCGAGCGGGCCGAGGAACTCGATCGCCACCGCGATGCCCATGGGCAGCCGGGCCAGCGCCTCGTAGAACGACAGGTTCATCACGCCCAGCGTCACGCCGAACGCCACCCCGGCCCCGATGTCCGCCCTGGACAGCCCGCGCAGCCGGGGCCGGACGACCAGCCCCAGGATCAGCGCGCCCGTCGCGATCCGCAGGAACACCACGGCGCTCGGCGGCAGCTGGGAGAAGAGATCCTTGGCGAAACCCGCGCCCGCCTGCGCCGACATGATGGCCAGCATCACCAGCCCCGACGGCGGGATCGCGTCGGAGGCCGCCCGCAGCAGCGCTCCGGACCTGGTCAGCCCCGGCTTGTACGGCTCGGCGGATCCGGGCAGGGCTTCGGCGCTCACGACTCTCCTCATGTCAGGTGCGAAGTGATAAATGGCACCTTACTGATCGGGGCTCTCGTTTTCAGCGCCGTCCGAGATGCGAGACGGCCCCAGAGACAGTTCCACGAGACGGCCCCGCGAAACAGCCCCGTGAGAGGCGACGGCCCCGCGGGATGTGGCCGCTCCGGCGGCGGGGGCGGCCACATCCTGCGGCGGAACCGTCCGGCGGCGGGGCCGTCCTCCGCCGGAAACCGGAAGGAACGCCTCGCCGTCTACCCGGCGTCCCGCGCCGGTTCGCGGGTGTAGAGCGCCACCGTCATGCCGGGTACGCGGCCCGTCCGCCAGGCCTTGACCCGGACGAACCCCTCCTTGACCAGGGTGGTGACCCGGTCGACGCGCGAGGCCGCCTCGGATCCGCCCCGCCAGATCACCCAGACCCGCTCGCGCCCGGCCACGGCGGCGGCCACGTCGGAGCGCTCCGGGTAGCCGAAGGAGTGGGGCAGCGGGCCGGGCCCGGCGAGCAGCACGTCGTCGGGCAGCCCCTTCCCGCCGTGCCGCGTCTCGTCGTAGTAGCGGAAGCCCTCGCGCAGGGCCGAGCGCCCGTAGACGATGGCGTCTCCCGGCCGGCCCTCGCTCGCGAGGATCCGTACCGCCCGGGGGAAGTTCTCGTGGTGCCCGTCCTCCTTGCGGAAGTCCAGGTGGCCGGGAACCCCGGCCGCCAGGACGCCCGCCAGCGCGAGCCCGGCGGGCAGGCGGGGCAGCGCGGCGAGCGCGAGCCCGGCCAGCAGCGCGTACGCGGGCACCGTCGCGAACAGGTAGCGGTCGACGTAGACCGGCGAGACCAGGTGGGACAGGGCGAACAGCAGCAGGGGCGGCAGGAGCGCCCAGGCGCCCAGCAGGACGACCCAGAGCCGGTCGGCGCCGTGCCGCTTCCGCAGGAACGGGGCGGCCACCGCGACGACCATCAGCGCGCCCCCCGCCAGGGCGGTGCCCCCGGCCATCTTGGGCAGCGCGAGGAACACGTCGGGTCCCGGCATGGTGATCCAGCTGATCGCGTGCCGCTCGGCGAAGCCGACCGCCGCCCAGACGGCACCCGGGACGGACCCCAGGGCCATGCAGGCCAGCACCCTGGGCAGGACGCCCCGCCCGTACAGCCCGATCGCGAGCAGGTGCGCGGCCAGTACGAGCAGTGCGAACACCTGCGTGCAGCCCAGCAGCGCGACGGCGCCCGCGTACCGCCACCAGGCGCCGCGCCGTCCGGGCTCCTCGATTGCCCGGTACAGCGCCCAGGTGGCCAGGACCGCGGCGGCGGCGGCGAACGCGTAGGAGCGGACGTTCTGCCCGTGGTAGGAGACCGAGGGCAGGAAGACGTAGACGGCGGCGGCGGCCAGTCCGGCGGGCTGCGAGCTCAGCCGGCGTCCCAGGTCGGCGATGAGCGCGGTGGCCGCGCCCGTCGCGAGCGCCGAGGGCAGGCGCATCCACCACTCGGCCTGCCCGAACTCCAGCCACAGGTGCATGAACCCGTAGTAGGGCAGGAAGTGCCCGTCGATGTGCTGGGCCAGCTCCCAGAGTCCCGCCACGCCACGGCGGGCCGCGCTGAGGGTGGCGAGCTCGTCCCCCGACTGGGAGACCGTGGACGAGCCCGCGACGGCGACAAGCGTGGCAACAACCCCCATGGCCAAACTTGGCCAGATTCGCCCCGTATGTCGTGTCGCCGGACGGGATGAGGATCGCGTTCCGGTAGTGATCACCTGGAGGATGGTAGATCTTGGCGATCATCCCCGTTGATCTTTTGCGGTGAGAAGTGGTGATATTCCCGGTTAGGTGGTTTCCGCTAAGGGAGTTCCGGCCGGGTCATTCCCAGCGGAACGTCCGGGAGGTCAAAAGGAGCGACACCGCCGCCCACGCCGCGAGGATCGCCACGGCGGCGAGCGGCGGTCCCGCGCCGTCGCTCAGGACCGCGCGGAGCCCCCCGGTCAGCGCCGAGATCGGCAGCAGCTCCAGCACCGGCCGTATCGACTCGGGGAACCTGGCCAGCGGGAAGGCGACCCCGCCGCAGGCGAGCAGGAGCAGGTAGACGAGGTTCGCCGCGGCGAGCGTGGCCTCGGCGCGCAGCGTTCCCGCCATCAGCAGGCCGAGCCCGCTGAACGCGGCGGTGCCCAGCACGACCAGCAGGAGCGCCGCGAGCGGCGAGCCCGCGGGGTGCCAGCCCAGGGCGAGCGCCACCCCGCAGATGACCGCGACCTGGATGACCTCCACGGCGACCACCGCGAGCGTCTTGGACAGCATCAGCCCGGTCCGCGACAGCGGGGTCGCGCCCAGCCGCTTCAGCACGCCGTACCGGCGCTCGAAGCCCGTCGCGATGGCCTGCCCGGTGAAGGCGGTGGACATCACGGCCAGCGCGAGCACCCCGGGGGTCATGAAGTCGATCCGGGAACCGCCGCCCACGTCGAGGATCGGGGCGGAGGAGAGGCCGACGAGCAGCAGCACCGGGATGATCATCGTGAGCAGCAGCTGCTCGCCGTTGCGGAGCATCGCCCGGATCTCCGCGCCCGTCTGGGCCGCCACCATCCGGCCCAGCGGCGCGGCTCCGGGGGCCGGCGTGAGGTCCAGGGTCGTCATGGGGCTCTCCTGCGGTCTGACATGCGATCTGGCGTGTGGACTGGAGGCCGCGTCCGGACGCGCGCGGGGCGGTGCCGAGGAGCGGGCGACCCCGAGGGCGTCGGCGGAGCGGGAGGAGTCGTCAGCGGGACGAAGAGATCCGGAGGTGTCGGCAGGGCGAAAGGCTCCGGGAGCGTCGGCGGGCCAGGGGGCCTCAAGGGCGTCAGCGGAGCGAAGGGCGTCAGCGGGCCAAAGGGCCTCAAGGGCGTCAGCGGAGCGAAGAACCCGGGGGCCGTCACCGGAGTTCACGTCCGGTCAGCTCCAGGAAGACGTCCTCCAGGGTGCGCCGTTCGATGCTGAGGTCGTCGGCGGTCACGCCCTCGGCGGCGCACCAGGTCGTCACCGTGGCCAGGAGACCGGGCGCGACCTGCCCCTCGATGATGTAGTGCCCCGACGGCGACTCCTTGGCCGCGCTGCCGGCGGGCAGGGCGGCGAGCAGCTCGTCCAGGCAGAGGCCCGGCCGGGCGCGGAAGCGCAGCTGCCGTTCGGCGCCGGTGAGGGAGGAGGGGGTGCCCTCGGCGACCACCCTGCCGCGGTCGATGATCACGATCTGGTCGGAGAGCCTCTCCGCCTCGTCCATGTGGTGGGTGGTGAGCACCACCGAGACCCCGCTCGCGCGCAGGTCCTCCACCAGCTCCCAGCAGGCGTGCCTGGCCTGCGGGTCCAGGCCCGCGGTCGGCTCGTCGAGGAAGACCAGCTCGGGACGGCCGACGACCGCTCCCGCCAGCGACAGGCGCTGCTGCTGGCCGCCGGAGAGCCTGCGGTACGGGGTGCGGGCGTGCTCGCTCAGCCCCAGCCGCTCCAGCAGCGCCGCCGGGTCGAGCGGGTGGGCGTGGAAGCGGGCCATCAGCCGCAGCCACTGCCCGCAGCGGGACGCGGGGGGAACGCCGCCCGCCTGGAGCATCACCCCGACCCTGGCCCGCAGCTCCGGCCTCGACGGGGCGAGCCCGAGCACCTTCACGGTGCCGCCGTCGGCCCGGCGGAACCCCTCGCAGATCTCCAGGGTGGAGGTCTTGCCGGCCCCGTTGGGGCCCAGCACCGCGGTGACCACGCCGCGGGCGGCGGCGAAGGTCAGGCCGTCGACCGCGGTCGTCCCGCCGTATCTCTTGACCAGGTCGACGATCTCGACGGCTGGGGAGTCCATGGCCACGAGTTTAGGGACTGCGCCCGTCGGTCACGTTCCCGGACCACGCGTCCGGGGCCGTCCCCGCCCCGTTTCCCGGCCGGGACGGGACCCGCCCGAATGTCACTTAAAGGTTTTTTCGATGAAATTTCCGAAATGCAGGAATTCGGATGACCGGCTGTTGGTTGGGACGCTTCGGCCCCTGTGGGCCCGTCATCGCCCCTAACCAGAGGGCATGACCCGCGACCAAAAAGGGGATACGGGTATGACCGCGGCCGTCGTCGAGCCGGAGGTGGCGCCGATCGCACGGCGCAGGACACTGCTACTGCTCATCCTGGGCGCGCTGTCGGCGGTCGGTCCCCTGTCGATCGACATGTACCTGCCCGCCTTCCCCTCCATCGCCGCCGACCTGGGCACCGGGCAGGCGCAGGTGCAGCTCACCCTCACCGCCTGCCTCGTCGGCTTCTCCGTCGGGCAGGTCGTCGCGGGCCCGATCAGCGACACGCGCGGCCGGCGGGGCCCGCTGCTGATCGGCATCGCCGCCTACGCCGTGGCCTCCCTACTGTGCGCCTTCTCGCCCTCGGTGTACGGGCTGGTCGGGTTCCGCCTGCTCCAGGGCATCGCGGGCGGCGCCGCGCTGGTGATCGTCCGCGCGGTCGTCCGCGACCTGTACGAGGGCGCGGCCATCGCCCGCATCTTCGCCACCCTCATGCTCGTCACCGGCCTCGCGCCGATCCTGGCCCCGATCGCGGGCGCGCAGCTGCTCGACCACACCTCCTGGCGGGGCGTGTTCGTCGCGCTGAGCGTCGCGGGACTCCTGCTGCTGGCCTCCGCGCTGTCCGGGGTACGCGAGACGCTGCCCGCCGGGCGGCGCGAGAGCGGCGGGCTCCGGCACACCCTCGTCACCTTCTGGCACCTGCTCCGCGACCGCTCCTTCATGGCCGCCACCCTGTCCGGCGGGCTGGGCTTCGCGGCCATGTTCGCCTACATCTCCGGGTCTCCCTTCGTGCTCCAGGACGTCTACGAGACCTCGGCGCAGACCTTCTCCCTGGTGTTCGGGCTGAACGCGCTGGGCCTGACCGTCACCGCGCAGATCGGCGGGCGCCTGGCCGGGCGCCTGGACCCGGCCAGGCTGATCCTCGCCGGGCTGTTCCTGAGCGTGGCAGGGGCCGCCGGGGTGCTCGTCACGGCCCTGTTCCACCTGCCCCTGCCGGTGCTGGTCGCCGCGCTGTTCGTGATGATGTGCGGGGCGGGCTTCGTCCTGCCGGGCAGCGCCGCGCTCGCCCTGGCCGGTCAGCCCCCGCAGGTCGCCGGGAGCGCGGCCGCGCTGACGGGCGTGCTGCAGTTCGGGCTCGGCGCGCTCGCCGCCCCGCTGGTGGGTCTGGGCGGTGAGGGCTCCGCCCTGCCGATGGCCGTCGTCCTGGCCGGTTTCACCGTCGCCGCGCTCGCCGCCTTCGTCGGGCTGCGGGGGACCTCGCGGAGCGTTTCCCCAGCTTAGGTAAGGCTTACCTGCGTGACGAACCACATTCGGGACGACCGGACATCGGGTTTGTAACTGGGGAAGCAATTACGGCACACTGATGTTGTGAAATACGTGACCGGGATGCAGGGCACCGAGGGAGCCGCCTCCGCGCGGCCCTCCGGCGTGTCCGCCGAGCGCAGCACGCGAGCGCGTGTCGCCCGGCTCATCCTGGAGCACGGGCCCGTCACCGCCGCCGCCCTCGGCGAGCGGCTCGGGCTCACCCCCGCCGCCGTCCGCAGGCACCTCGACGCCCTGCTGGCCGAGGGGATGGCCGAGACCCGCACCGCCAGGCCGCGCGGCCAGCGCGGGCGCGGGCGACCGGCCAAGCTGTTCGCGATAACCGACGCGGGCCGCAGCGCCTTCGAGCACGCCTACGACGGCCTCGCCGGGAGCGCGCTGCGCTTCCTGGCCGAGCGCGTGGGCGAGGAGGCCGTGGCGGAGTTCGCCCGGTCGCAGGTGGCCGGCCTGGTCGACCGCCTGGGGCCGAAGATGAGCGAGGTCCCCGAAGACCAGCGGGTCCGCGTCCTGGCCGAGGCGCTGTCGGCCGACGGCTACGCCGCCTCGGCGAGCAAGGCCAGCCTCGGCGGCGAGCAGCTGTGCCAGCACCACTGCCCGGTGGCGCACGTGGCCGCGGAGTTCCCGCAGCTGTGCGAGGCCGAGACGGAGGCGTTCGCGCGCATCCTCGGCACCCCCGTGCAACGGCTCGCGACCATCGCCCACGGCGATGGCGTGTGCACCACGCACGTCAGTCCCCACAGGACACCCGGGCCGGGCGCGAGGGAGCGCGCGACGGTCTCCCCGGCACCCGATCCGGCACAGACGCCGGCAATCCACGAAACGATCGACACATCGAGCAAGGAGACCGGAAGGTGACTGTCACCGACCGCCCGGAGCTGGAAGGCCTCGGGAATTACAAGTTCGGCTGGGCCGACTCGGACGCCGCGGGAGCGACGGCCCGGCGTGGCCTGTCCGAAGAGGTCGTCCGCAACATCTCCGCGCTGAAGAGCGAGCCGGAGTGGATGCTGGACCTTCGCCTGAAGGGGCTGCGCCTTTTCGGTAAGAAGCCCATGCCCAACTGGGGTTCCGACCTCAGCGGGATCGACTTCGACAACATCAAGTACTTCGTGCGCTCGACGGAGAAGCAGGCCGCCTCCTGGGAGGACCTGCCCGACGACATCAAGAACACCTACGACAAGCTCGGCATCCCCGAGGCGGAGAAGCAGCGCCTGGTCGCCGGCGTCGCCGCCCAGTACGAGTCCGAGGTGGTCTACCACAAGATCCGTGAGGACCTTGAGGAGAAGGGTGTCATCTTCGTCGACACCGACACCGCCCTCAGGGAGCACGAGGAGATCTTCAAGGAGTACTTCGGGACCGTGATCCCCGTCGGCGACAACAAGTTCGCCGCGCTGAACACGGCCACCTGGAGCGGCGGCAGCTTCATCTACGTGCCGCCGAACGTCAACGTGGAGATCCCGCTCCAGGCCTACTTCCGGATCAACACCGAGAACATGGGCCAGTTCGAGCGGACCCTGATCGTCGTGGACGAGGGCTCCTACGTCCACTACGTCGAGGGCTGCACCGCGCCGATCTACTCCTCAGACTCGCTGCACAGCGCCGTCGTGGAGATCATCGTGAAGAAGAACGCGCGCTGCCGCTACACGACCATCCAGAACTGGTCGAACAACGTCTACAACCTGGTCACCAAGCGCGCCGTGGCGTACGAGGGCGCGACCATGGAGTGGGTCGACGGCAACATCGGTTCCAAGGTCACCATGAAGTACCCGGCCGTCTACCTCATGGGTGAGCACGCCAAGGGCGAGACCCTCAGCGTCGCCTTCGCCGGTGAGGGCCAGCACCAGGACGCCGGGGCCAAGATGGTGCACCTCGCGCCGAACACCAGCTCCTCGGTGATCTCCAAGTCCGTCGCCCGGGGTGGCGGCCGCACCTCCTACCGCGGCCTGGTCCAGATCGAGGAGGGCGCCCACGGCAGCGCCAGCACCGTCAAGTGCGACGCGCTCCTGGTCGACCAGATCAGCCGCTCCGACACCTACCCCTACGTGGACGTGCGCGAGGACGACGTCTCCATGGGGCACGAGGCCACCGTCTCCAAGGTCTCCGACGACCAGCTCTTCTACCTGATGAGCCGGGGCATGGGCGAGGACGAGGCGATGGCGATGATCGTCCGGGGCTTCGTCGAGCCGATCGCCCGCGAGCTCCCGATGGAGTACGCCCTGGAGCTGAACCGCCTGATCGAGCTGCAGATGGAAGGAGCCGTCGGCTGATGGGCCTCGACACCGGAAAACCCCTGTCGACCCTCCACGAGAAGGCCTCGTACGACGTGGCCGACTTCGTGGTGCCGACCGGCCGGGAGGAGGAGTGGCGCTTCACCCCGCTCTCCCGGCTCAAGGGCCTGCACGAGGGCGTCGCGGCCTCCGCGAACGTCGTCGTGCACGTCGACGCCGCCCCCGAGGTCACCGTGGAGACCGTCGGCCGCGACGACCAGCGGGTCGGCAAGGCCTACGTGCCCGCCGACCGGGTCAGCGCCCAGGCCTACGCCTCCTTCGAGAAGGCCACCGTGGTCACGGTCCCGCGCGAGGCCGTCGCCTCCAAGCCGACCGTGATCACCCTCACCGGGTCCGGCCAGGGCGCCGCGTACGGTCACACGGTCGTGAAGCTGGAGCCGATGGCCGAGGCCGTGGTCGTCCTCGACCACCAGGGCAGCGCCGTCTACGCCGACAACGTCGAGTTCGTCGTGGGCGAGGGCGCCACGCTCAAGGTCGTCAGCCTGCAGGACTGGGCCGACGACGCCGTGCACGTCTCCCACCACCACGCCCTGCTGGCCAAGGACGCGACCTTCCGCGGCTTCGTGGTCACCCTCGGCGGCGACCTGGTCAGGCTCTCCCCGTCGGTCTCCTACGACGGCCCCGGCGGCGACGCCGAGCTGAACGGCCTCTACTTCGTCGACGCCGGCCAGCACCTGGAGCACCGCCTGCTCGTCGACCACTCCAAGCCCGGCTGCCGCAGCAACGTCGACTACCGCGGCGCGCTGCAGGGCCAGGACGCCCACGCGGTCTGGATCGGCGACGTCATCATCCGCGTCGAGGCCGAGGGCACCGACACCTACGAGCTCAACCGCAACCTGCTGCTCACCGACGGCGCCCGCGCCGACTCGGTGCCCAACCTGGAGATCCTCACCGGCGAGGTCGCCGGGGCGGGTCACGCCAGCGCCTCGGGCCGTCTCGACGACGAGCACATCTTCTATCTCCAGGCCCGCGGGATCCCCTTCGAGGACGCGCGCCGCCTCGTCATCAGAGGCTTCTTCGCGCAGCTGCTGGAGAAGATCGAGGTCACCGAGCTTCGCGAGCGGGTGCTCGCCCGGGTCGAGGCGGAGCTTGAGAAGTGACGTTCGAGAAAGTCTGCAAGATCGCGGACATCCCCGACGAGGGAGTGATCGGCCTTGAGGTCGGCGACACCCCCGTGGCCCTGGTCCGCCAGGGCGAGGAGGTCTTCGCGCTGCACGACGTGTGTTCCCACGCCGAGGTGAGACTCAGCGAGGGGGAGGTCTACGACGGCACCCTGGAGTGCTGGCTGCACGGCTCGTGCTTCGACCTGCGCTCGGGCAAGCCCACCGGCCCGCCCGCCAACAAGCCCGTTCCCGTATACCGAGTAAAGATCGACGGCGATGACGTCCTCGTCTCGCTCTCGAAGGAGTCATAAAGTGTCTGACACGAGCCGAGTCCCCTCGGGTTCCACCCTGGAGATCCGCGACCTGCACGTCACCGTCGCCGACAAGGAGATCCTGCGCGGCGTCAACCTGACCGTGCGGGCCGGCGAGACCCACGCCATCATGGGCCCCAACGGCTCGGGCAAGTCCACGCTCGCGTACGCGATCGCGGGCCACCCCAAGTACACCGTCACCGGCGGCCAGGTGCTGCTCGACGGGGTCGACCTGCTGGAGCTCACGGTCGACGAGCGCGCCCGCGCCGGGCTGTTCCTCGCCATGCAGTACCCGGTCGAGGTCCCCGGCGTCAGCGTCTCCAACTTCCTGCGCACCGCCGTCACCTCCGTCCGGGGTGAGGCTCCCAAGCTCCGCGAGTTCGCCAAGGACCTCAAGTCCGGCATGGACGCCCTGTCCATCGACGCGACCTTCGCCCAGCGCAACGTCAACGAGGGCTTCTCCGGCGGCGAGAAGAAGCGCCACGAGATCCTCCAGCTGGAGCTCCTCAAGCCGAAGATCGCCGTCCTCGACGAGACCGACTCCGGCCTCGACGTCGACGCGCTGCGCGTGGTCTCCGAGGGCATCAACCGCTTCCGCTCCGGCGAGACCGGCGTGCTGCTCATCACCCACTACACCCGCATCCTGCGCTACGTGAAGCCGGACTTCGTCCACGTCTTCTCCGCCGGGCGGATCGTGGAGCAGGGCGGCCCCGAGCTGGCCGAGAAGCTTGAGGCGGAGGGCTA
Source organism: Streptosporangium sp. H13245 (assembly GCF_055690525.1). Taxonomy (NCBI): domain Bacteria; kingdom Bacillati; phylum Actinomycetota; class Actinomycetes; order Streptosporangiales; family Streptosporangiaceae; genus Streptosporangium; species Streptosporangium sp. H13245. The sequence goes on from NZ_JBSZKT010000046.1 coordinate 12,476, forward strand.
CGAGGCCTACACGAAGGCGTCGGCCTGATGGACACCGGCCTTGACGTGGAGAGGATCAGGAAGGACTTCCCCGTCCTCTCCCGCGAGCTTCCCGGCGGCAGGCCGCTGATCTACCTCGACTCGGGCAACTCCGCGCAGAAACCGACCCAGGTGGTCGAGGTGATGCGCGAGCACATGGCGATGCACTACGGCAACGTCGGCCGCGCCATGCACGTGCTGGGCGCGGAGTCCACCGAGGCGTACGAGAACGCCCGCGACAAGGTCGCCGCCTTCGTCGGCGCGCCCGACCGCGACGAGGTCGTCTTCACCAAGAACGCCTCCGAGGCGCTCAACCTGGTGGCGTACGCCTTCGGCAACCCCATCGGCGAGGACCCCCGCTTCCGGCTCGGCCCCGGCGACGAGATCGTCATCTCCGAGATGGAGCACCACTCCAACATCGTGCCGTGGCAGATGCTCGCCCAGCGCACCGGCGCGACGCTGCGGTGGTTCTCCGTCACCGACGAGGGCCGCCTGGACCTGTCCGACCTCGGCGAGCTCGTCACCGAGCGCACGAAGATCGTCTCGATCGTGCACCAGTCGAACGTGCTGGGCACGGTCAACCCGGTCGCCCCGGTGCTCGCCAGGGTCCGCGAGGTCGGCGCGCTGATGATGCTCGACGCCTCCCAGTCGGTGCCCCACCAGAAGGTGGACGTGGCCGCGCTGGGCGTCGACTTCCTCGCCTTCACCGGCCACAAGGTCGTCGGCCCGTCGGGGATCGGCGTGCTGTGGGCCCGCGGCGAGCTCCTGGCGGCGATGCCCCCGTTCATGGGCGGCGGCGAGATGATCGAGGCGGTCTGGATGGACCGCTCGACCTACGCGCCCGCGCCGCACAAGTTCGAGGCGGGCACCCCGCCGATCGTCGAGGCCATCGGCCTCGGCGCCGCGGTCGACTACCTGTCCGAGATCGGGATGGACGCCGTCGCGCGCCACGAGCACGAGCTCACCGCGTACGCGCTCGGAGCCCTGGGGGAGATCCCGGGGCTGCGGGTGATCGGCCCGCTGGACCTCGCCGACCGGGGCGGCACGGTCTCGTTCACCCTTGAGGGGATTCACCCGCACGATGTCGGGCAAATCCTGGATGACAACTTCGGGGTGGCCGTGCGGGTGGGACACCACTGCGCCCGCCCGCTCCACCTGCGATTCGGGATTCCCGCGACCACGCGGGCGTCCTTCTACCTTTACAACACACCGGCCGAGATCGACGCTTTGGTCCGCGGCCTCCACCACGTGCGGAAGGTGTTCGCCTAGCCATGCCCGAGCAGTCGAGCCGGCGGACGGGCGAACGACGGGCGAACGACGCCCGCCGCACGGCGTCCGGCGACGCGCGAGCGCACGGCGCAGCGAACGAGAAGGTGAGCACGACCCTATGATCGCCGAGTCCATGTACCAGGAGCTGATCCTGGAGCACTACAAGCACCCGCAGGGGAGGGGGCTCCGCGATCCGTACGACGCCGAGGTCCACCATGTGAACCCGACGTGCGGTGACGAGATCACCATGCGCGTGAAGCTGGGCGACGGCGGCAAGGTCGAGGACGTCTCCTACGACGGGCAGGGCTGTTCCATCAGCCAGGCCGCGGCCTCCGTGCTGCACGAGCTGGCCACCGGCTCGACCGTCGACGACACCCTCGGCATCGTGGACGAGTTCACCCGGCTCATGCAGGGCAGGGGAAAGGTCGAGGCGGACGAGGACGTGCTGGGCGACGCCGTCGCCTTCGCCGGGGTCGCCAAGTTCCCCGCCCGGGTGAAGTGCGCGCTACTGGCGTGGATGGCCTACAAGGACGCGGTCGTGAGGAGCACCGAATGAGCAAGGCTGTTGAGACCCCCACCACGGCGTACGACGGGGACACCACCCATGACGAGGTCATGGAGGCCCTCAAGGACGTCGTGGACCCCGAGCTCGGCATCAACGTCGTCGACCTGGGCCTGATCTACGGGCTCCACCTGGACGCCGCGGAGGCCGCCGAGGGCACTGAGGGCGCCGAGGGCGGTGCCGAGGGCGCCACCCTGCCGGTCGCCACCATCGACATGACGCTGACCAGCGCGGCCTGCCCGCTGACCGACGTCATCGAGGACCAGGCGCACTCGGCGCTGGAGGGCATGGTCTCCGACGTGAAGATCAACTGGGTGTGGCTCCCGCCGTGGGGCCCGGACAAGATCAGTGACGAGGGGCGTGAGCAGCTCCGGATGCTGGGTTTCAACGTCTGAGAAGTGCTTTCCGGTACGGCTCGCACCCCCGGGGTTCGGGCCGTACCCAATTGTGTGAGAGGATTTCCGAGGCCGGGAAGAAAAGCCCGGCCGGGAGTGTTGACTCCAACCGACGGACAAGCGACCGGCTGATACCGGACGCCCCGACCGAACCCGGCACTGCGAACGCCGGGTATGCTTGATCGTGGTTTGACTGCGTGCGGGTAAGCTAGACCCGCCCCGTGCGGTGCGCCTCGACTTGCACCGCACTACCGCCCCCATGTGGGCGTTGATCCAGCGCGGCCTCAGGCCGTGCGTTCCAGGCTCGTCCTTTCGCAGAAGTGACGTGCCCCGTTCTTCTATCGAAAGGCACGAGTCTTCGTGACCATGCTTGACGCTGTTCTGCCCGAAATCACCGACATCACCGAGATCTCCCAGGCCCCCGCAGGTCCGTCCGAGTTCACCCTCCTCGGTCTGCCGAAGCCGCTGGTGACCGGTCTTTCCCGTTCGGGCATCGACAGTCCCTTCCCCATCCAGCGGGCCACGATCCCCGACATTCTCGCCGGTCACGACGTTCTCGGCCGTGGCCAGACGGGCTCCGGCAAGACTCTCGCCTTCGGCCTGCCCATGATGACCCGCATCGCCGGTGCCAAGGCCCGTCCGGGCCACCCCCTGGCGGTCGTCCTGGTCCCGACCCGCGAGCTCGCCATGCAGGTGACCGACGCGCTCGAGCCGCTCGGCCGCGGCCTGTCGCTGCGGATGAAGACCGTGGTCGGCGGCATGTCCATGGGCCGTCAGATCGAGGCGCTGCGCCGTGGCGTCGAGGTCATCGTGGCCACGCCGGGCCGCCTGACCGACCTCATGCAGCAGGGCGAGTGCATGCTGGACGAGGTCCAGGTGACGATCCTCGACGAGGCCGACCACATGTGTGACCTCGGCTTCTTCCCGGTCGTGAGCGCGATCCTGCAGCAGACCCCGGCCGACAGCCAGCGCCTGCTGTTCTCCGCCACCCTCGACGGCGACGTCGACAAGCTGGTCCGCCGCTTCCTCACCAACCCGGTGACCCACTCCATGTCCCCGGCCGCCTCCTCGGTCGACACCATGGAGCACCACGTGCTGGAGGTGCACCGCGACGACAAGTTCCCGGTGACCGCCGAGATCGCCAACCGCGAGGGCCGGACCATCATCTTCGTGCGCACCCAGCACGGGGTCGACCGGCTGTGCAAGCAGCTCGCCCAGGTCGGCATCCGCGCCGGCGGCCTGCACGGCGGCAAGCGCCAGAACCAGCGCACCCGCATCCTGGCCGAGTTCAAGGAAGGCACGATCAACGTCCTGGTCTGCACGGACGTCGCGGCCCGCGGCATCCACGTCGACAACATCAGCCTCGTGCTGCACGTCGACCCGCCCCAGGACCACAAGAGCTACCTGCACCGCGGTGGCCGTACCGCCCGCGCCGGGGAGAAGGGCACCGTCATGACGCTGGTGCTCCCCAACGAGCGCCGCTCCACCGACGCGATGACCCGCCGCGCGGGCATCAAGCCGTTCCGCATCAAGGCCACCCCGGGCCACCCGCGCCTGGGAGAGGTCGCCGGCGCGCGTACGCCCAGCGGCGAGCCGATCCCGGTCTGGGAGCCCTCGGCGCCGGCCGCCAAGCAGCGTCAGGGCCGTGGCGGCTTCGGCGGCAACGGTGGCGGCGGGCGTGGCCCGCGTCGCTTCCGTTCCGACCGTCCCGCGCACGGCGCCGGTGAGGGCCAGCAGCCCCGCGAGCGTTCCTTCGGTGACGACCGTGGCACCGGCACCTCCGGTGGCGGCCAGTACCGCTCCGAGCGTCCGGCCGGTGGCGGTTACCGCTCCGAGCGCCCGTCGGGCGGTGGCTTCCGCTCCGAGCGTCCGGCCACCGGCGGCTACCGAGGTGGCGAGCGGCGCGAGCCGTTCCGCGCCGGTACCGACCGTCCGGCCCCGGCCGGTGGCGGCTACCGTTCCGAGCGTCCCGCGGGCGAGCGCGAGCCGTTCCGCGGCGAGCGTCAGGGCGGCGGCTTCCGCGGCGGCGAGTTCCGCGCCGACGGCCGTGGCTCCGCGCCGCGCGGCGGTGGCAGCCGCTACGGCCGCTGATCACCACCTTGTAGGACCCTGAAGGGCCGGTACGGCGTCCGCCGTACCGGCCCTTCGTTTTCCCGGCTGCCCGTGCTCCGGGGGCGAGGCGGCCGAGGTCAGGACCTCGACCGGCTGGGCGAAGACGATTCCCCGCGTGGGTGACCACTACCGAGGCTGGTAGGCCCACTGCTGGTACGCGCCGCGGTTGCAGGGGTGGGTGTAGACCTCGTCGTTCCGGTTGCCGTCCAGGCAGAGGCCGGTCGCCTTGTTCCGGATCTCGTACACGGTGAACCCGAGCTCTCCGGTGCCGACGGCGGTCACCCACCACCGCTGGTAGTCGCCGCCGTTGCAGCGGTGACCGTAGGCGTCGCGCGCGTGGTTGCTGTCCAGGCAGCTCCAGGTCGGCGTGGACTGGACGATCTCGAAGTAGCCACCCTCCTTGGGGATGAAACGGTGGGTGAACATCGTGGTGGTGGCGAAGTAGTCGGTACGGGCGTCCTGCGGCCCGTTGTGATCGCCGTAGATGAGGTTGCCCCAGCTCACCTGGTTGGTTGGCCGGGACCGCGTGGGCCGGGCCGGCCAGGGCGAGCAGCAGCGTCAGTGTGCACGTCGCGCTGAGGGTGACGCTCACGAGAGTGCGTCGCGGGTTTGTCAATATTGTCATGTTCGGAGGTTAAGATGGCCTATTCGGGGCCGCCTGAACGTGTTGTGAATGCGGTGCGAACGTTGCGCAGCTGGTGGAAATTTACCTATATGTCTAGAATGTTTCGGGCTTCTAGCTATATAAACTGACAGAAGTGATTCGCTTCGAAAAATCCGGACAAACTAACAGTGATTCACATTATGCTGCCCGTATCCTAGATAAGAGGATAAATGCGCCTTTTGTGGTCTAAGCTTCGCGTTCTCGCTCGTCTTTCCCTCGTCGTCCCGCTGGTCATGGCCATGGCCGGGACCGCCTCCCCCGCGTCCGCCGCCTCCCCCGCGTCCGCCGCCTCCCCCGCGTCCGCCGCTTCCGCCGCGCAGAGTTACCGCGTCCTGCAGCTCAACCTCTGCCACAGCGGCGTCAACACCTCCTGCTTCAACGGGGCCAACGTCATCCAGGAGGCGCGCGACATCATCGCCGCCAGGCAGCCGCAGGTCGTCACCCTCAACGAGATCTGCCGCGACGACCTGGCCCAGCTGGCCCCCTCGATGGGCGACGGTTACCGGGTGTTCGCCCCGGCGCTGCGGCCCGACGGCACGCCGGTGCGCTGTGTCAACGGGGACGAGTACGGCAACGGGCTGATCTTCCGCGCCACCGGGGCGACGGGCTTCTCGGGCGTCTACGCCACCCAGGACGGCGGGAGCGAGCGGCGCGTCTACGTGTGCGCCGAGTTCGCCGACCTGACCGGCTGCACCACCCACCTGTCCACCACCGGGAACATCGCCATGGCCCAGTGCAGGGCCGCCATCGCGATGCTGCGCGACCGGGGCGCCGCCACCAGGCCGACCTTCCTGGCGGGCGACTTCAACATGAGGTACGCCCCGCTGTTCGGGCAGAACGTCCAGAACTGCAACTCCGCCCCGTTCTTCAGGAAGGGGGACGGGGACGTGCAGCACGTCTTCGCGGCGAGCATGGGCTTCGAGCGCACCGACGTCATCTCGATGAGGTACACCGACCACCCCGCGCTGCTCGTCACCCTGACGAAGCCCTGACGCGCCGCCCCGGACGGGGGAGGACCCGCCACACTGGCGGAGGCCGGGCGTACCACGTCCACGGGATCCACGGGGAGGGTGACGTGAGGGCGCTACCCGACGGCTGGACCCTTCACCGGGCGGGCGGGGGCCTGTCCCGCGTCCCGGTTCCAGTGGAGCGCGGACGCCTGACGCGGCGTCCGCGGACCTCCACAAGGAGTCACCTAGTTGGAGAGCCAGGCCATGGCCACGCTTCCGCAGTTGTACAGCTCCATCCGGTAGTAGCCGTACAGCCCGTTGATGTAGCCACTGGCCTGACGGAGTGTTCCCAAACGCCCCGACCCGACGATCGAGTTGGTGTCGGTGTCGCGGACACGCCAGCTGCAGCCATATACCGAAGGGCCGGTGTCGAGCCTCCAGAACACATAGTGGCCCGAGCTGTTGGCCTTGACGATATTCGTCTCACAATGGTTGGTGACGACGACGCATTTCGCGGTCGCGGCGCTCGCCGGTGACGCGACGGCCACGCTCACCCCTCCTACCAGCGCAAGAGCGGTCGCACATTTGGCCACATTCTTCAATGCGTTATTCATGCTTTTTTCTCCCTCAGGTTCACGCACCGGCCATGAAAGGACCGGCTCCGCGACGACATTGTTTTCGCGGAGTTGTGATCTTGGGAACCTGTAAGCTTCCAGGGTGCCGCCCGAGGTTGTGATCGAGGACCGGCGGGGCGTTCCCGGACGTCCGGGGAAAAGGGGCCGACAACCGGACGGCTCGCGTCCCAGAGCGTGGACCAGCACGCGGCCGGGCCGGATGGCCCGTTAGGCTTGACGGGCACATCCGACGACGCCGAGAGAGATCATGAAGACCTTCGAAGAGCTGTACGCCGAGCTGTCCGACAAGGCGCGCACCCGGCCCGAGGGCTCGGGCACCGTGGCCGCGCTGGACGCCGGGGTCCATGCCATCGGCAAGAAGGTCGTGGAGGAGGCCGCCGAGAGCTGGATGGCGGCCGAGCACGAGTCGAACGAGCGGGCGGCCGAGGAGATCTCCCAGCTCCTCTACCACGTGCAGGTCCTCATGATCGCCAAGGGGATCGGGCTGGACGAGGTCTACAAGCATCTGTGAGCCGGTGCGCCCGGCTTCCGGTCTCGTAGACAGTCCCGTCCACACGTAAGGAATCCCGTCATGCTGCGTCTCGCCGTACCCAACAAGGGCGCCCTCACCGAGGGGGCCCAGACGATCCTCAAGGAAGCCGGATACCGCGTCCGCAAGGACAGCAAGGAGCTCGTGGTCGTCGACCCGGAGAACTCCTGCGAGCTGTTCTTCCTGCGGCCCAAGGACATCGCCGTCTACGTCGGCGAGGGCACCCTGGACGCCGGGATCACCGGCCGCGACATGCTCCACGACTCCGGGGCGCGGGTCGAGGAGATCATCCCGCTCGGCTTCGGCCGCTCCACCTTCCGCTTCGCCGCCAACCCCGGCGACTTCGACTCCGTCGCCGACCTCAAGGGCAGGCGCGTCGCCACCGCCTACGCGGGCCTGCTGGAGTCCTACCTCGCCGAGCGGGGCGTCGAGGCCCGGGTGATCAAGCTGGACGGCGCGGTCGAGACCGCGATCCGGCTGGGCGTGGCCGACGCGGTGGCCGACGTCGTGGAGACCGGCACCACGCTGCGCAACATCGGCCTGGAGGTGTTCGGCGAGCCGATCATCCACTCCGAGAGCGTGCTGATCAAGGGCGTCGGCACCGAGGAGACCCCGGGCCTGCGGCAGCTCATCCGCCGTCTGCAGGGCGTGCTGGTGGCGCGCGACTACGTGATGATGGACTACGACATCCGCGCCGAGCGGATCGAGGAGGCCATCGCCCTCACCCCCGGCATGGAGGGGCCGACGGTCTCCCCGCTGCACCGGGAGGGCTGGGTCGCGGTCCGGGCCATGGTCCCGCGCAAGGGACACCAGCAGATCATGGACCAGCTCTGGGAGATGGGCGCCAAGGCCATCCTGGTGACCGCCATCTTCGCCTGCCGCCTCTGAGCGGGCCCCGCCTCCGCGTGAGCCCTGCCTCCGCGCGAAACCCCGTCTCTGGATGGACTCCGTCTTTGAGCGAACCCCGCCCGGCCTCGGGTACGGCACCGGGGACCGGGGAGGGGCGGTCCGGGCGTCGGGAGCGTCAGGACGAGAGCGCCGCGGCCTCCTCGGCCTCGATCCGCTCGTTCCACTCGCGCTTGGAGGAGCGCCACGCCTCGTCGTCGCGGCCCAGGCGCCAGTAGCCGGAGATGGAGAGTCTCGCCAGCGGGATCCCGCGCTCGGTGCGCAGGTGGCGCCTGAGCTCGCGGACGAAACCCGCCTCGCCGTGAACGAAGGCGTGTACGTCGCCGTCGGGGAAGTCGAGCCCGCGGACCGCCTCGACCAGCGCCTCGCCGTACGGGGCGTCCCCGCGGTGCAGCCAGACGATCCTCACGTCACCGGGGGAGTCGATCTTCTGCTCCTCCTCGGGGCCCTCGACCTCGATGAAGGCCCAGGCCGGGGCGCCCGCGGGGAGGCGCTCCAGGGAGGCGGCGATGGCGGGCAGCGCGCTCTCGTCACCGGCGAACAGGTGCCAGTCGGCCTCCGGGTCGGGCGCGTAGGCGCCGCCGGGGCCGAAGAAGTGGATCTCGTCGCCCGGCCGGACCCGGTCGGCCCACGGCCCGGCCAGGCCGACGTCGCCGTGGTGGACGAAGTCGATCGTCAGCTCGCCCGCCTCGGCGTCCCAGCGGCGGACGGTGTAGGTGCGGGTGGTGGGCCACTGCTCGCGGGGCAGGTCGCGGCGGATCGCCTCCGCGTCGAACGGCTGCGGATAGCTCACCCCCGCCGGGGCGAACAGCAGCTTGACGTAGTGGTCGGTGTACTCGTCCGCGCGGAACCCGGCGAGGCCCTCGCCGCCGACCACCACCCGGATCATGTGGGGGGTGAGCCGCTCGACCCGCTGGACCAGGCCGCGCGTCACCTTCGGTGTGCGGCGTTCGGCTCTCTCGTCTGCCATATGTCACTCCGTGGGGGTCTGAGGTTAGGTAAACCTAACTCGTACCATACGTCACCGGAGCGCGGCGACCGCCTTCACGGCCTGGTCCACCTGCTCGGGGGTGGTGACGATCCCGGTGCCGAAGCGCAGATAGACGTCCTGGTACGGGGTGGCGCTGGTGATGATCCGGTGGTCCCGGCGGAGCCTGCCCACCGCGGCGGGGGCGTCCACGCCGTCGACCGCGCAGCAGACCAGCCCGGCCGACAGCCCGGGGGAGACCGGGGTGACCAGGCGCACGTTGGGCAGGCCCGCGAGCCCCGCCTTGAGCCGGGTGGCCTGCTCGGTGATCCTGGCCGCCACCCGCTCCTTGCCGATCGCGGTGTGGAAGGCGAACGCCTCGCCCAGCGCCCAGCGGTGCTCGAAGCTGTGGTAGCCACCGGGGGTGTGCACGAGCCCGCCGGGGCCGTACGGCTCGTCGCCGGTCCCCGGGTCGACGGTCACGTTCGAGAAGGTCGCGATCACCGGCAGCAGGGCGTCCCAGGCCCGGCCCCTGCCCCACAGGACGCCGGTGCCCCGGGGGCCGAACAGCCACTTGTGGGTGCCGCTGGCCAGGAAGTCGCAGCCCAGCTCCTCCACCCCGTCGGCCATCGCGCCGAAGCCGTGCACCCCGTCCACGCACAGCAGCGCCCGGTCCTTGGCGTCCCTGGAGCGGTTGGCCTCGGCGACCATGTCGGCGATCGCCCTGACCGGCATCCGCACCCCGGTGCCCGAGTGCACCCAGGTGATCGCCACCACCCGCGTCCTCGGCCCGAGCGCGGCCTTCAGCCGGGAGACGATCTCGTCGGCGGAGGCCGTGGCCGGGTCGTCGTACAGGCGGGCCCTGCGGACCTTGGCGCCGGTCCTGGCGGCGAGCAGGCGCAGGCTCTCGTGGGTGGCGAAGAAGTCGTGCTCGGTGGTGAGCACGTCCTGGCCGGGGAGCAGGCGCATGCCGCTGTAGAGCAGGCCCAGGCCCATCGTGGTGCTGTCGGTGAGGGCGACGTCGGGGGCGTCGGCGCCCAGGTAGGCGGCGGCGGCCTCGCGCACCGGCCCCTCCCTGTCCTCGCCGTGCAGGTAGGCGTCGGTGTCGGTGTCGAGGCCGCGCCGGTGCTCCTCGATCGCCCGCCGCACCGGGGCCGGGTGGGCGGCGAGGACGTAGGCGGCGAACTGGGCGTAGGAGGGGTCGAGCGGGAACTGGGCCCGCACCGACTCCCAGCTGGCCGGGTCGAACGGCGGGGGCGGCGTCGCGGCGGGGGCGGCGGGCCCGTCGCCTGAGGTGCATCCGGCCAGCGCGGCTCCGGCTCCGGCCAGGAGTCCCGCGCCGAGCAGCCCGCGCCGCCCGACCCGGGGTCCGCGCTCGTCCATGCCGTACCCCTCGCCGTCGTCCCGCCCCGTGTGCCCTTCCTACCGTGATCATGCGCGCCTGCCAAGGGGGCGTGCCGGAAATCCGAATCTACAACGTAAAGGTGTCGGCGGGATGGACCGTTCCGCCCGCGGCCGGAGGAGGTCTCAGCGCTGCATGGCCGCGACCTGGCGGATCAGGTCGGCGACCCGGACGATGCCCATGCAGCGGCCCACCTCGTCGGTGACGACCAGGTCGTCGTAGACGCGCTCGGCGTCGCGGCCCGCGACCTGCATGGCCGCTATGGCGGGGGTGGTCTTGGGCACCGTGCGGGCCGGGTCGGCGAGCCGCCCGGCGGCCTTCTTGCCGTGCAGGGCGTGGCCGAAGCGCCCGGCGATCGAGAGCAGGAAGCGGCTGCGGTCGAGGCTGCCCCGGGGCCGCTGGTACTCGTCGACGAGGATCACGCTGGTGATGGACGGCTCGCTGCCGAAGGCGTCGATCACGGCCTCGGCGGTGGCCTCGAAGGGGAGGGTCACCGCGGGCATCAGGAACTCGTGGACGCGAGGGCCGAGGACGAACCGCGAGGGCTCCTGCTCGACGACCGGGAGCGGCACGTGCACCCGCCCCGACGGGCCGGGGACCAGCAGCGGGCCCTGGGCCAGCCGCACCCCCCAGCCGCGGACCGCGGTGAGCTGCGCCTCGTCCCGTATGCCGGGGGCCAGCACGTGCGCCCCCACCCCACGCGCGAGCCGCGCCAGGCCCTCGCCGATCGCGGAGCGGCGCGGGTCGCGGGGCACCTGGGCGATCAGGTCCGGTGAGATCACCGCCAGGTACGGCGCCGCGTCGGCGATCAGGTCCAGCGGGACGTGCCCGGTGCCCAGGTCGCCGACCGCGATGAGGTAGCCGATGGCGCGCAGCCCCTCCAGCCCGGTGAGCAGGGAACGGCGCTCGAACTGGGCGAAGTCCCCCCGTACGGTGAGGATCACCTCGCGGGGGCGTCGGCCTGACGCGCGCAGGGCCTCGTGGAGCGGCGCGAGCGCGGCCGAGCCGCCGATCACCGAGGACGTCGGCAGGGTGAGTACCAGGGGGAGCAGGACCTCGCTCGTGGCGACGTCACGCACCGTCTGGACGGTGGAGGAGATGTTCCCGCGCCCGCCGCCGTCGGCCTGGAAGGCGATGACGCCCCCGGTGTCGAGGTCGACGACGGGCGTGACACCCACGCCCGCCGCGGAGGACTGCGGGACGGCATGCGCTCTGGTCGTCACCTTCCGAGCATGGGGCATGCTTTACCGTCACAGAAGTAACGCACTGTGATGTTCACCGATATTTCGCTATTCGTTGGACTTGTCTGGTGAGGCCGTGTGTCCGGCGAGGTCAGCCGGTAGTGTCGCGTTCCATGACGTCGCGACCGGCCAAGGGTGGAGGCCGCTGGGTCTCCGTGGCGCCCGAGCGCCTGAACCGCTGGATCGACGGCTTCGTCGACCGGCACGGCCCGCCGAGCGTGACGGCCTCGGCCTCCGTCGTACGCCTCGAAGGCGCGGACGGCGCGGTCGCCGAGTGCCAGGTGCCGTTCCCGCCGCTGACCTCTTCCGGGGGCGGCCCGATGGCGCGCCTGGTCACCCACGTGCGCACCGAGCGCAGGATCGGCGTGCTGCTCGTACGGCTGGGCGGCCACGCGGCGGGGATCTTCCAGGGGGAGGAGCTGGTCTCCTCCAAGGTCGGCTCGCGGCAGGTCCACGGGCGCAGCGCGGCGGGCGGCTGGTCGCAGCGGCGCTTCGCCCGGCGCAGGGAGAAGCAGGTGGACCAGGCGCACGAGGCGGCGGCCGAGGTGGCGCTGCGCGTCCTCGGCCCGCACGTGGGGGAACTGGAGGCGGTCGTGCTGGGCGGGGACCGGCGCGCGGTCGACGCGCTGCGGCCCGACCGCAGGCTCGCCCCGGTCTTCGCGCTGGAGACCGAGCCCTTCCTGACGGTTCCCGACCCCCGGCTGGTGATCCTCAGGGACACCCCGGCCCAGTTCCGCGCGGTCCGCATCAGGGTGAGCGACCCGGCGTGACCGGGCCCGCGTGAGCGGGTCTCATGTGAACGAGGTCCGTGTGAACGCGGTCTGTGAGCGGGGCCCGCTTGACAGGGGCTCGTTTAATCGTGGAGAAGCCGGCCGGTGTCGCGCCGTACACTGATCGGTATGCGCACTCCCGATTGACCGTCGTCCCGATGAAGGCGAGACGGCCGAGCCGAGAGCCGGGAGACACAGGGCGCGGCGGGTTCGGCCACAGTGAAGCGAGCCTGTGTATTTCCTGCTGGGAGTGTTCTCCAACCATGATCGTAGCTTCTGACATCGAATTGCGGGCCGGGGCCCGGTTGCTCATCGAGGGCGCGTCCTTCCGGGTGAACCCCGGCGACAAGATCGGGCTCGTCGGCCGGAACGGGGCCGGGAAGACCACGCTGACCCGTGTGCTCGCGGGAGAGGGGTCGGCCGCCTCGGGCACGGTCTCCATCAGCGGCGAGGTCGGCTACCTGCCGCAGGACCCGCGCACGGGCGACCTGCACGTGCTCGCCCGCGACCGCATCCTGTCGGCCCGCGGGCTCGACCAGGTGCTGCGCGAGCTGCGTGATGCCGAGGCGGGCATGTCCTCGGCCGACGACCGCACGCGAGACCGCGCGGTCCGCGCCTACGGGCGCCTGGAGGACCGGCTGCACGTCCTGGGCGGGTACGCCGCCGAGTCCGAGGCCGCCTCCATCGCCTCCAGCCTGGGGTTGCCCGACCGGGTGCTCGGCCAGCCGCTGGAGACCCTCTCCGGAGGGCAGCGCAGGCGGGTGGAACTGGCCAGGATCCTCTTCAGCGGGGCGGAGACTCTCCTTCTTGACGAGCCGACAAACCACCTAGATGCGGACTCAATCGGGTGGCTTCGTGATTTTTTACGATCTCACCAGGGCGGCTTGATCATTATCAGCCACGACGTGTCTCTTCTTGAAGCGACGGTAAACCGCGTCCTGCACCTCGACGCCAACCGCGCGGTGATCGACACCTACAACGTCGGCTGGAAGGCCTATCTGACCCAGCGGGAGACCGACGAGAAGCGCAGGCGGCGTGAGCGCGCCAACGCCGAGAAGCAGGCCTCGGCCCTGATGTCGCAGGCCGACAAGATGCGGGCCAAGGCCACCAAGGCCAAGGCGGCGCAGGACATGCAGCGCCGCGCCGAGCGCCTGCTGTCGGGCCTGGAGGTGGAGCGGCGCGGTGACAAGGTCGCCAAGCTGCGCTTCCCCCAGCCCGCCCCGTGCGGGCGCACCCCGATCATGGCGGAGGGGCTGTCGAAGTCGTACGGCTCCCTGGAGGTCTTCACCGACGTCGACGCCGCCGTCGACAGGGGGAGCAGGGTCGTCATCCTCGGCCTGAACGGCGCGGGGAAGACCACTCTCCTGCGGATTCTCGGGGGCATCGAGGAGCCCGACACCGGCGCGGTCAAGCCGGGACACGGGCTCAAGCTGGGCTACTACGCGCAGGAGCACGAGACGATCGACCCCGGGCGGACCGTGCTGGAGAACATGCGCTCGGCCGGGGGAGAGCTTCCCGACGTGGAGCTGCGCAAGGTCCTGGGCTCGTTCCTGTTCACCGGCGACGACGTGGACAAACCCGCGGGGGTGCTGTCGGGCGGGGAGAAGACGCGGCTGGCGCTGGCCACGCTGGTGCTGTCGGCGGCCAACGTCCTCCTTCTCGACGAGCCCACGAACAACCTCGACCCGGCCAGCAGGGAGCAGGTTCTTTCGGCCCTAACGTCCTATTCTGGGGCGATTGTGCTCGTCACGCATGATGAGGGTGCTGTAGAGGCGCTACGACCCGATAGGGTGATCTTGCTGCCTGACGGAGTTGAAGACGCGTGGAGCGACGAATTTTCCGATCTTGTGGCACTTGCCTGATCTTAATTTGAGCGGGTACGGATCTTTTCCCGTGGAGTAGGTAGCCGATCTCGCTGAAATGACTGATCATGGCGTGTGTAACGCTGCGGAAGTCTGGCACTACAGGAGGTACTCGTGGCCGAGACTCTGAAGAAGGGCACCCGGGTTACCGGGGCCGATCGTGAAAAACTGGCCTCCGATCTCAAGAAGCGCTACAGCGCGGGTGAGAGCATCCGCGCCCTGGCCGCTTCGACCGGCAGGTCGTACGGGTTCATCCACCGCATCCTGAGCGAGTCCGGTGTGACTCTGCGCGGGCGCGGCGGCGCCACCCGAGGCAAGTCCAAGCGCTGACCCCGCCTCGGAACGCGCGACCGCAGCCGCTCGTCCCCCACGCCGACACCGTCCCCGCCCGGACCTGTAGAACCTCATTCTGGAGAGTCGATAGGCTCGGGCGAGGCGGACACCGAAGGTGGGAGAACAGGCGATGGCGGAAGTGGCGTTCGGGGGGAGTGCGGAGGAGATCTCTCTCAAGGAGGTCGGTCTGCGCTATGAGGTGGACGGCGAGATCGCGACGATCACGCTGGACCGTCCGGAGAAGCGAAACGCTCAGACGTTCGCTACCTGGTCGGCTCTGGCTCATATCGGTGACGGCCTGCCGCAGCAGGTGAGGGTCGTCGTGATCAGAGGTGAGGGGCCGTCCTTCTCGGCTGGGATCGATCTGAGGATGTTCACCCCGGAGGGGGTTCCAGGGCAGGGGTCGTTCGCGTCCTCCGCGACACTCGACGAGGCCGCCTTCGCCGAGCGGGTGGCACGGGCCCAACGGGGTTTCCTCTGGCTGAGACGTCCCGGCATCGTCTCCGTGGCAGCCGTTCAGGGCCACGCGATCGGTGCGGGATTTCAGCTGGCGCTCGCCTGTGACCTGCGGGTCCTGGCGGACGACGCCAAACTGTGCATGAAGGAACCGGCCCTCGGGCTGGTCCCCGACCTGACCGGCACCAAGCCGCTGGTCGACCTGGTGGGCCTGTCCAGGGCCATCGAGATCTGCCTGACCGCCCGCGTCGTGGGGGCGCAGGAGGCGGCCAGGATCGGCCTCGCCGAGCTGGTCGTCGCGCCGGAGGAGCTGACGCAGGCCGTACGCGACCTGACCGACGCGCTGCTGGCGACCAACCGCGACGCCGCGACGGCGACCAAGCGGCTGCTTCAGGGTGCTTCGGGGCGCACGCTGGAGGAGCAGTGCGCGGCCGAGGCGCGCGAGCAGGCCGGGCGCGTCAGGGCGCTCTTCGGATAGGCCGTCCCGCGCCCCTCTCCGCGGAACGGGTGTTCGCCCCCAGCTGACAGGGGAATGATCGCGCTTCTCCCGGTGCTCGCATCGGGAGAGGAGGCCGTATGGCGATGATGGGCGGGGGCCTCGGCCCCCAGGCGATGCTCTCACTGCGGCGCGACAGGTCGGTGACCAAGCAGCGTCTCGCGCCGGGCACGGTCAGACGCATCGCCCGCTACGCACAACCCTTCTCGCGGCAGATCGCCGCCTTCCTCGCGCTGGTCGTGGTCGGCTCGGTCATCGTGATCGCCAACCCGCTGCTGATGAAGGCGATCATCGACGACGGCATCGTCGCCGGGCGCCAGGGGGTGGTGGTCGCCCTCGCGCTGGTCATCGCGGGCCTGGCGGTTGCCGACGGGGCGCTCACCCTGGCCCAGCGCTGGTTCTCCTCGCGGATCGGCGAGGGCCTCATCTACAACCTGCGCACCGAGGTCTTCGACCACGTCCAGCGCATGCCCGTGGCCTTCTTCACCCGCACCCAGACCGGCGCCCTGGTCTCCCGGCTCAACACCGACGTCATCGGCGCCCAGCGCGCCCTGACCAGCACCCTGTCGTCGGTCGTGGCCAACGTGGTCATGCTGGTGCTGGTGCTCGGCGCCATGCTGGTGCTCTCGTGGCAGATCACCGTCGTCGCCCTCGTGCTGTTACCGGTCTTCGTCCTCCCCGCGAAGTGGGTCGGCGGGAAGATGTCCGGGCTCACCCGCGAGCAGATGGAACTCGACGCCGAGATGAGCACCATGATGACCGAGCGGTTCAACGTCGCCGGGGCCATGGTCGCCAAGCTGTACGGCCGCCCGGCCGACGAGACCGCCGCCTTCGGCGGCAGGGCGGGGCGGGTGCGCGACGTCGGCGTCACCGTCGGCATGTACGGGACGGTCTTCCGCGTCGCGCTCGGCCTGGTCGCGGCGCTGGCCACCGCCCTGGTGTACGGCGTGGGCGGCGTGCTGGCCGTCTCCGGCGTCTTCGAGCTCGGCACCCTGGTGGCGCTCGCCGCCCTCCTGATGCGCCTGTACGGCCCCCTGACGAGCCTGTCGAACGTGCACGTGGACGTGATGACCGCGCTGGTGAGCTTCGACCGGGTCTTCGAGGTCCTCGACCTGCGGCCCATGATCGCCGAGAGTCCCGGCGCCCGGCCCCTGCCCGAGGGCCCGGCCTCGGTGGAGTTCGACGACGTCCGGTTCCGGTACCCCTCGGCGTCGGAGGTGTCGCTGGCCTCGCTGGAGGCGGTGGCCCGCCCCGACACCGGCCCCGGCCACGAGGTGCTGCGCGGCGTCACCTTCACCGCCCGCCCCGGCGAGATGGTCGCCCTGGTCGGCCCCTCGGGCGCGGGCAAGACCACCATCACGGCCCTGGTCTCCCGCCTCTACGACGTCAGTGAGGGCGCGGTCCGCGTCAACGGCCTGGACGTGCGCGACGCCACCCTGGCCTCCCTGCGCGACACCGTGGGCGTCGTCATGCAGGACGCCCACCTGTTCCACGACACCATCGGGGCCAACCTCCGCTACGCCAGGCCGGGGGCGACCGACGAGGAGATCTGGGAGGCCCTGCGCGCCGCCCAGATCTCCGACCTGGTCCTGGACCTCCCCGAGGGGCTGGAGACCGTGGTGGGCGACCGGGGCCACCGGCTGTCCGGTGGCGAGAAGCAGCGGCTGGCCCTGGCGAGGCTGCTGCTCAAGGCGCCCCGCGTGGTCGTCCTCGACGAGGCCACCGCGCACCTCGACTCCGAGTCCGAGGCCGCCGTCCAGCAGGCGCTGAAGGTCGCGCTGGCCGGGCGCACCTCGCTGGTCGTCGCCCACCGGCTGTCCACGATCCGCGAGGCCGACCAGATCCTGGTGATCCAGGACGGCCGGGTGGTCGAGCGGGGCCGCCACGAGGAGCTGCTGGCCAGGGGCGCGGTCTACGCCGAGCTCTACCGGACCCAGTTCAGCCGGACCTCCTGACCTCCCCGGGCCCGGCCCGGCTCCGAGTGGATCTCCCGGTGCCGATGGTGTTAGATCATGGGGACGTGGACGACCGGTTGAAACGCGATGACCTGACCGACGACGAGTGGGTACGGCTGGCGCCGTTGCTGCCCGCTCACGCCCGGCGGGGAAACCGGTGGGCCGATCACCGCACGATCATCGACGGCGTGTTCTTCCGTACCAGGACCGGCTGCCCCTGGCGCAAGCTGCCGGAGGCGTACGGCAACTGGAAGACCGTCTACAACCGGCACCGCCGGTGGTCGGTGGACGGCACCTGGGAGACGATCCTGGGCACGCTGGGGTCCGGCGACGGCGCAGGCGGGGGTCCGGTGCCCGACGCGGGTCCCGCGGCCGTCACGGCCCGGCCGGGGGACATCCGGCCCGGCGCGACGTTCGAGGTCGCGAACTGGTGACCCGCCCCCGGTGAGGGGGCTCGTACGGCCCGGGGTCAGGACGACGCGTAGCCCAGGCGGGTGAGCTCCTCACGGGCGACCTTGGCCACCAGCTCGGCGTCCTGGCCGCGCAGGCGGCTGCGCCAGACGCCGACCTTCGGCACGCTCCTGCCCAGCAGGGCGATCTTCGGGACCCGCGTCTCCAGGAAGCGGGAGAGCCCGTCCAGGGCCTCGGCGGGGGAGGAGACCAGGTCCTCGTAGCGCAGGGTCAGCAGCTGCTCCTTGGGCAGCTCCTGGTGGAGCGAGGCCGACAGCCGCACCGCGCTGCGCCAGCGCAGCGCGCACTTGCCCGCGGTGGGCATCGCCTTCCAGCGCTCGCGGTGCTCGGCGGAGTTGACGCCGAGGAACGGGTTGGGGAACTCCGTCTCGTCGCTCAGCATGGCCGGTTTGAACCACGTCAGGGAGCCGGGGTCGGCCAGCATGTCGGCGGCCACGTCGCGGCCGTCCCTGATGAGCTGGACGAAACGGGCGTCGGGGAAGGCCTGCAGCAGCACCGAGGCGCTGTAGAGCAGGTCGGGGCTGGCGTCGCCGAAGCGGGCCACGGAACCCGAGGCCACGCAGGGGCCCGCCCCGGTCACGCCGCCCGCCTCCCGGCAGGTGGCCGGGCACTCCTCGCAGGCGCCGGGGAGGATCTGCCAGGACTCGGCCATGGCGTCGCGGAGCACGCGGGTCGCGCCCATGCCCCGTCCCGCGATCGAGGGCCGCCGGGCGAAGGCGTAGACGACGTGCGCCACCGCCGCCCGCCCCATGGTGACGTGGAATCCGGGGGAGCGTTTCAGGGCGCGGGCCAGCAGATCCGCGCCGGAGTGCGGGGCGGCGAGCACGAACACCGGCCTGCGGACCTTGATGCCGTTGACCACCAGGATGTGGGGCGGAGGTCGCATATGAAAGCCCAGTGTGGCACCGTTTGCGGAGTGAACGAACCGGCTGCCGGGATACCGGTCCCGCCTCCGCCGCGTCCGGGCGACACGGTGGCGGTGGTGGCCCCGTCCGGACCTCCCGATTCCGTACGGCTGGCGCGCGGCGTCCGCGTCCTGGAGGGGCTCGGGCTGAAGGTCGTCGTCGGCGCCCACGTCCTCGACAGGGACCGCTACCTGGCGGGCTCCGACGCCGCCCGCGCGACCGATCTGACGGACGCCTGGTGCGACCCCGCGGTGAGCGCGGTGTTCTGCGCCCGCGGCGGCTACGGCGCCACCCGGCTCCTCGGCCACCTCGACTGGGACGCCATGCGGGCCGCCGGTCCCAAGGCGCTCGTCGGCTCCAGCGACGTCACCGCCCTGCACAGCGCGTTCGCCGTGGAACTGGGCGTCGCCTCCTGGTTCGGGCCGATGCCGGCCTGCTCCACGATCAGCGATCCCGAGGGGCCCGAGCCGCGCACCTTCGAGAACTTCACGGCCGCGCTCGCCGGAGCCCCGCCGACGATCACCGGCGACCGGGTGATCGTCCCCGGTGCCGTCACGGCGCCGGTCACCGGGGGTAACCTCAGCCTGCTGGCCGCGCTCTGCGGCACCCCGTACGCGCTGTCGGCGCGGGGCAGGATCGTCCTGCTGGAAGACGTCACCGAGGCCCCGTACCGGATCGACAGGATGCTCACCCAGCTGTTGCAGGCCGGGGCGCTCGACGGGGCCGCCGGGTTCGTCCTGGGATCCTGGACCGACTGCGGCGACCCCTACCCGGTGCTGGAGGAGCTGCTCGCGCCGCTCGGAGTGCCCGTTGTCGCCGGGCTTCCGATAGGGCATGGAAAGCCACAGTTTTCTGTATTGCTCGGGGCACTTGGTGCTATTGATGCAAAATCGTGCTCTCTGGCCTACTCAACAGGGGGCGTCGGCAAGGCACTCTAGGTGCGAACCTAGGAGGAAACCGGCAGGGAGGGCGCACGCGTGAGATTGTTCCGGCGGCACCGTGACCGGCGGACCGAGACGCCGCCGCGTCCGGTCGAAGAGGTCGATCTCGACTCCCTGCTCGCCCTGGTCGCGGACAATCTCGGCTACGCCTGCGCCTTCGATCCCGGCGGCGCGACCCTGACGCTCACCGGCCCGCGCCGGGTCGTGGTGCGGCTCGCCGGGCTGCGCGCCGAGGCGCTCCGGCGCTCCCGCGAGGACTGGCCGATGATCGTCTCCGAGCACCTGTCCCACGTCCTGGCCACGGCGGACGAGCCGTTCGACGCCTGCGACCTGGAGCAGGTCCACCCGCTGCTGCGGACCCGCATCCAGCTCGACGACGACCTCGACCCGGCCCGCGTGGTCGGGCGCCACCTCACCGCCGACCTGGTCGAGGTGCTCACCGTCGGCGACGGCGCCGGGCGCCCGGTCCGCCCCGAGGAGGTCGGCTGCTGGCCGATCACCGCGGCTCAGGCGCTCGACCTGGCCCTGGACAACGCCCGCCAGGACGAACGGCTCTCGGTCACCGAGGGTGACCTCGGCGGGGTGGCGGTCCGCAGGCTGACCGGCCCCACCGAGGGGGCCGCCGCCCACCTGCGCAGGCTGGGCGACTACCTGCCGGTCCCCTCCGACGGCGTCCTCGTCGCCCTGCCCGACCCGGCGACACTGATCGTCCACCCGGTCGAGGGCATCAGCGTGGTCCGCGCGATCGAACGGCTGAGGCTGTTCGCCCAGCGGGAGTTCGACAGGCGGGCCGAGGCGCTCAGCCCGCAGGTCTACTGGTGGCACGGCGGCCGTCTCTCCCTGATCAGGGCCGACCTGGTCAGCCAGGACGGGCAGACCCGGCTGGTGGTCGCGCCCCCGCCGGACTTCGCCCGCGTCCTCGCCGCCCTGGCCGTACGCCCCGACGGCGGCACCGGCGGCTGACCCGCCCTTCCCTGTCGCCGTACGGACGGCACCCGCGCGGGCCTGTCACCGGCGGCGGGCGCCGTGACCCGGCGGCCCCGGACGGGATAAGGTACGCCTGCGCCGACCCCGCGTGCGGCCGGGCCGGTCACACCGGCACCAACGCCGCGATCAATATCAAGAACGCCGTCGGAACGCCGGTGTCAGGACGTGGAGACCTCGGGGTTACCCGGTCTGTGAAGCGTCAACCCCCGCGCGCCGCTCAACCGCGACGGGAGAGTCCCCGGCCTCCGAGCCTGGGAGGAGTTCAAAGAGGAGTGGACATGGCGCAGTGGTGCCTCGGTGTCGATCTGGGGACGAGTTTCTCCGCCGGGGTGATAGCGGCAGACGGGCGCTTCGACGTCCTGGAGGTCGAGGGAGAGCGGCGCATCCCCTCCGCGGTCATGCTGGACGAGCGGGGGACGCTCGTGGCGGGCAGGATCGCCCAGCGGGGCATCGCGATCAGTCCCGAGCGCGTCGAGCGCAACCCCAAGCGCTACGTCGGCCGGGGCCGGATGCTGCTCGGCGGCGTCCCGGTGGACGTGGCCGACGCCCTGGCGGCGCTGCTCGAGCTGTTCGTCAGCGAGGGGCGGCGGCGGTTCGACGGCGCCGAGCCCGACTGCATCGCGCTGACCCACCCGGTGGCCTGGGGCGCCGACCGCAAGGCGGTGCTGCTGGCGGCGGCGAGGAAGGTCGTCAGCGGCGTGCGGATCGCGCTCATCGACGAGCCGGTGGCCTCGGCCCGCTACTTCGCGTCCGCGGGGCGGGCGACCGGCGGCGGCTCGCGGCTCGCCGTCTACGACCTCGGCGGCGGCACGTTCGACGCGGCCGTCCTCACCGTGGACGGCGGCGACTTCGCGGTCGTCGGCGAGCCGGGGGGCAGCGACGAGATCGGCGGCGAGGGGTTCGACGAGCAGGTCTTCGCGTTCCTCGGCGCCCAGATCGAGCGGCTGGACGCCGACTGGTGGCTGCAGGTGACGACCAACCCCGAGCGCCGCTACGTCAGCTACGCCGCCGACCTGCTCAAGATGGCCAGGGAGGCGAAGGAGACGCTGTCGAAGTTCGACACCTCCTCCCACTACGTGGTGGGCATCAACGAGGACGTGCACATCACCAGGGCCGACCTGGAGGAGCTCATCGGCGAGGAGATCGTCAGGACGGTCGACATCCTCGACGAGACGATCCGCGGCGCGGGGGTCGAGTCGGACGAGCTGGCCGCGGTGTTCATGACCGGCGGGCCCAGCAGGATGCCGCTGGTCCAGAAGGCCGTACGCGAGCGCTTCGGCGAGCGGGTCAGGACCTACGACGACCCGAAGATCGTGGTCGCGTACGGCGCCGCGCAGCTGGCCTGGAAGCTCAAGGTCGAGCACCGCGAGCCGGGCCGGGGCACTCCCGCCACCGGAGGCCACCCGGTCCCTCCCGGCGTCTCCGGCACTCCCGGCACTCCCGCCACCGGCGGCCCCCTGATCCCTCCCGGCACTCCCGGCACCGGCGGCTCCCCGGTCCTCTCCGGCCCTCCCGGCACCGGGCAGCGGGCCTTCACCGGCCCGCCGGGACCGCACGCGGACTCCCCGGCCCCCGCGGGCGATCCCGCCGGGGGCCACCGGCCCGCCGGGGCGCCGGTCGCGGGCCCGAGGGCCTTCACCGGCCCGGCGGGCGGTGCCACCGGCGACCACCGGGTGCTCACCGGTCCCGAGGACGGCGCCACCGGCGGTCACCGGGCCCTCGGCGGCCCGCCGGGGAGCCCTGGGAGCCCCGAGGGCGCCGGAGGGGGTACGGCGGGCGGGCCCACGGTCCAGGGGATCGAGAAGGTCATGGACGCCGTGCTCGAGGCACGGGCCGAGGCGGGCCGGGTCTTCGTCCACCAGGCCTTCGACAGCGGCCACCTCCTGCGCAGGCTCGACGGGATCGGGGGCCGCCACGACCGGGAGTTCCGCTTCGGCAGGCTCGTGGAGTGGGACGTCTCCGGAGAGGGCGCCGTGGCCGTGGAGCAGGTGGGGCCCGCGCAGGTGCTGGTCCGCACCCTCACCCCGGACCTGGCCATCCGCGCCACCCACCCGATGCAGATGCAGGGCAACCCGAACGTGATCGTCCACGGCCGTACGGCGTGGGTTTTCTTCCACTCCCGCCAGGCCGTCCCGGTCGACACCGCGATGGGCCTGCCCTGGGGGGAGACCGGCCACCTGGCCATGATCGAGCTCGACCTGGGCGGGACCTTCGCCTTCCAGGCTCCCCAGCCGCGCGAGCTGGGCCCGCACGCCCAGTGGTTCCTCAACGAGGACAACAGGCTGCGACGGCTGCTCGACCAGGAGGCCCCCAGCGGCACCGAGCCGGCGCCCTCGGTGGGCGCGCCGGGCTGCACCGTGGTACTCGGGCAGTTCAGCAGCAACAAGCCGATGTTCCAGAACCGGCACCAGGACTTCAGGCCGTGGCAGGTGCTGTGCCTGGTCGACCCCGGCGGCGTCGTGCGCCCGACGGTGCGCGAGCCGGGGCGCGGCTGGCTGCACCAGGTGGTCCTGCACCGGGGCAGGTGGTTCACCTCGGGATCCGCGGGGCTGGAGGCCGACACCGCCGACGGCAGGACCAGGCTGGTCATGCCGCGTCCCCGGGGCGGCGCGCTGCGCTGGTTCCCCGCGGGCAACCAGATCTACGCGGTCGGCACCGACCAGGTGAGCCCCGCCAGGGGGTGGTCGGTCGGGATCTTCGACCAGCGCTCCCAGACGCTGGAGTTCCTGATGGGCAAGCAGTCGGCGACCCTGGCCGGTCACCTCACCTCGCGGCACCGCTGGGAGCGCCCCAGGTTCGTCGCCGACGGCGACTCGATGTGGATGACCATGCAGGACGCGGGCCGCAGCAGGCTGCTGCACGTCACCCCCGCCGGGGCGCGGGAGGTGCACCGCACGCCGGGGATGTTCGAGCCGGTCGTCCGGGTTCCCACGGGCCTGCTCTGCCTGCACCGCCCCGCCGACGCGACCGGCACCGCCCGCGACCAGCCCGCCACCCTGGTGCACCTGCCGCTTTGACCGCTCTGGCCGCGTCAGGTCCTTCGCGACCGGCGCGGGTACGAGGGGCTCCGGCGGGTGGGAATCACGCCCGCTCGCGTGCCCACGTCCTGAGGGTCACCGAGTCGTCGCCCCAGGGTTCCTCGCTGGGCCGCAGTCTCCGCCAGTCGAAGGGGGGATGCCCCAGGCGGGGATGCCCGCGGTCGTACGCGTGCAGCGCGGCCCAGGCGACGAGGCAGGCCACGATGACGAACTTGCCCGCCGAGGTGGCGAGCGGGTGCTCGCCCAGTGGCGCGGCCAGCCCCGCCGAGGCCGTCACCAGGACGAGCGTGCCGAACACCGGATAGACGACGACCTGGTGCCAGATCTTGGTCGGGGAGGTCGCCTGCGCCACGGTGTAGAAGCCGGCCCGCAGCTCGGCACGCCACTGCCACAGGCCGTAGCACAGCCAGCCTCCGGCCGACGCCGCCAGCGCGGGCGCGGTGCCGAGGAACCGGACGCCGTCGGGGACACCGCCCGGCGCCAGTTCCACCCCCAGGCCACAGGCCAGGCACAGCAGCGGGTCCCCGACGATGAACGCGGCGAACTGTTCCCTCGGCCGGACCGGACGGCGCTCCAGCGTCCAGGCCAGCACCACGTGCGCGCCCGGCGTCAGGGCGAGAGCGGCCAGGAATGCGAGCAGCCCGCCGTGCTCCACGACGAGGGCGAGTGGCTGCGGCCAGGGGGCGGTCACCGCGGGCCTGGCCGGTATCGTCCCCGGACGCCGTCCTTGTCGGACGGCCGGCGGCGATCCCTGTCGCGGATGAGCCTGTGGACCTCGGGGTCCCGGAAGAACCGGAAATGGGTCACCGCGAACGCGTGGATCACGGGCAGCAGGTGTGAGTTGGCCAGCCGGTCGGACGTCGGTATCTCCGGCGGGGCCGGGTGGCGCAGCAGAATCCGCTCCACCTCCCGGATGATCTCGGGTTTCCTGGCGAGGAACTTGTCGATGTTGCTTTTGGAGGTGTGGGCCGCGGTGGACAGGACACGCCGGTCGGAGTACATCGACACCTTCTCCCAGATGTTCAGATCCGTTTCGGTGCTGATGAGCCTGTCGAGGATCGAGCGGCCGTCGCGGGGCGGGCGGTAGCGGTCTCCGGCAAGATCGGGAGACGGCCGCGAGCCCCGTTCGATCAGCTGGACCAGGTTCCGGATCTCCTCTCCGCCGGCCTCCTTGGGAATCAGGGTCAGCGGGTCGTGGAACTGGAAGGCCGCCAGGAGGAAGAGGACGCGGTTGTCCTCGCTGTCGGCCGAGTAGATGACCGACGGTATGCCGGGTTCGGCGAGGTGACGCAGGACGGTCAGGCCCGTCTGCGTGGACATCCGGCCGAAGTCCAGGTCGACGAAGGCCAGGTCGAAGCTCTTTTCCCGCAGGGTGCTCGCCAGAACCTCGGGTGTGAACGCCAGGTCCACCTCGTGCGAGGTTCCCTGCAGCGCCTGTGCCACCGCTTTGCCCGCCTGCAATATGTCGTCGACGACCACGATGCGCATGTTCGTCATCCCTTCCTTTCCGGCCTTTACGGCCTCTCCGGGCCACCGACGGCGACGAGCCGGGTGGAGACGTCCTGCCGGTGCGCCCGCCAGCGCGCCCGCGCCCGCGTTCCGGAATCCGACGGAACCCATTCGATGTCGCCGTTGAAAAGGGTCAGCCATTCGCGCAGGACCGAGAGGCTCCCGTACGGTTCGCCCGCCCTCTCCGCGGCCATTCCGCCCGAGCCGTCGTCCTCCACGACGAGGCACATCTCACCCCCCTCCGCCACGCACGTCGCCCGCACGGTGCCCGCTCCCGCGTTCAGGGCGTTGGTGACCAGGTCGGGAAGGACGCGGCGGGCGATCTGGTAGTCGGCCGACGACAGGGCCAGCCGCGCCGAGTCCGCGTCCACGAAGCACCGCCGGCGCGGAATCGGAGGGAAGATGCGCAGCATGATCTCCCACAATTCCCCGAAAGGGCGCGCTCCCCCTCGGCCGGCCGCCGTCAGGACGTCGCGGCGCATCTCCTCCACGCGCATCATGCACTCCCGGGCCAGGCTTCTGGTCTCGCCGATGTCCGGCGCCGGTTCGTCGACGTACTGCTTGAGCAGGCTCACCGAATTCCTCGCCAGGCTGTGCAGGTCGACGGACGTCTCCTGCTGCCACAGGCGGCGGCTGTCCGACATGTGGCTCACCGAGGCGCGCAACATGACGTCGAAGGCCACCCACAGCGGGAAGTACAGGAGCGGCAGCCCGGCGAGCACGAGATAGGCGGCGACCGGGACCTGCGCCGCGACGTCGTTGTACGGGAACACGCTCGCCAGTACGATGCCGCTGAGGATCAGCGGGATGGCCGGCCGGAACAGCCGCATCCCGGCCGAGGGCGGATGTTCGAGGCTGTACCAGCCGGGGTCGATCACCGCCTGGAGCACGGCCTCCCACACGTAGAGGGTCGCCAGGGTGACCCCGGCCGTCCGTACGGCGGGGTCGAGGCTCTCCAGCGGGAACGGCCCCACGAACAGCCACGTCGCGAGGAAGGCGCCGGCACCCTCGGCCAGCCCCGAGGCGTCCACCGTGGCCCTGCCCGGCGTGCTCGACAGGTGTTCGACGAGGCGCTCGGCCCAGGGGAGCCGCCTGAGGCGCGCGAGCGCGTCCGCGCTGGTGTGCGCGAACGCCAGCAGCACGGCTCCCGCCGCAGGCAGTAGCTGGACGGTGCCGCGCAGCGTGTCCGCGGGCTCCGCCCAGACCAGTGTGCTCCAGATGCCGGCCAGCAGCCCGGCGCGGATCCAGCAGCCGCCCCGCCACAGGGGCTCGGCCGCACGCACCGCCGTGCTGAACATCCCGTGAGCGTCTTCCGGGAACCGATGCACGCTCTCTCCCAGGGTCTTGGTGACTGAGGGATGCTCGACGCCATTCACGATGCCCGTGGAGAACGGATTCGTTAAGAAGAAGTTTCGCATTGTTCCGCACGAACAAGATCGCAACCGTGGCCGCGACATCGATCATCGGACCGATCCGCCGCCGAGACGGACATCTCCTCCTCGAAGGAGTGTGATCGCATTCAGGGAGAGCTGGATTGACGTCATGATCCTGTTATAGCCGTGATCCTGTTATACCGGCCCGGCCGCTTTCGAGAGTATGAAATTTCACCTGTTCGCCGTCCTTTCGAGGGTGCATCTTGAGAGGTGTCCAAGAAGGGCCGGGACGCCGGAGGCGGGCGATCTTCGTCGAGTCTTTTACCCGGTCATCCGTGACGGTGCGGGACATCTCTCCATGCAAAATCCGTCAAAACCGTGGAGGTAGGTGAAGTGGCGTACATAAATCCTTATATCACCTTAATTCGGCCGTCACTCCGACGGCCACCCCGGTAGGACCACCTGTGGAGCCCGCGATCCGCGTTCTCGCGTGAACCGTCTCCGAACGCGGACCGGCCCACCTCGAAGAGGCCGCGCGAATCCAGGTCGTGCGTGATCTCCCCGGTTTCGAACCGTCCCAACGCCAATGCCGGATTTCCCCGCGGACAGTCAGGAGACGCGGGAGCAACCGGTCATTCGAAACGGAGTGACAACCACAATGTTCGGTCTTTCCTTTCTGGCGAACCAGGTCGTCCGGCCTGTCGCCCGCGCCGTCGGAGAAGGCGTCGCGGAGGTCGTTTCCGACGTCTGCGACCTCGACGACTACGACCGCGCCGGCCTCACCAGGGCCCTCGGCACCACCACCGCGATAGCCAGCGGGTTCGCGGTGTCCATCGCGCTGGCGGACGTCACCGGCGGCATCGAGTGCGTCGTCGACGCCGCCGACTCCCTCGACTCCCTGATCGACGGGAGCGATCTCGTCGGCGGCGGTGCCGCCGCCGGCGCCATGGCCTACTACGACCCGACCCCCTCGTACGACTACGGCCCTTCGTACGACCACAGCCCCTCGTACGGGTACGGCTCCGGCCACCACGGCTCACAGCTTCACTTCGGTGAGGCGTGGGCCGGCGAGAAGGTGGATTACTGCCCCACCCATAGCTGCGACGTCATCCGGGGGCCTTCCGGCAACATCTCCTGCTCCTGGGGGCATGAGACCTGGCACTGACCCGCGCCCGGCCCCCGCGGCCCGGCGAGCCTTCGCGCTCGCCGGGCCGCCCTCGCGCCGACGGGAGCGGTCGTCCCTGTTGCGAAGGCCGGCGCGGCCGGGAGGCGCCCGGTCAGGTCGTGGCGGATACCGGTCGTTCCGCGCCCAGGGCGGCCACCGCGGTGGCGAGTTCCTTGCGGAGTTCCCGGCCGCGCGTGGTGAGGGTGGCGATCGCGGCGATGCGGTCCTCACCCGACTTACGAGCTTTGAGACGGTCGGCGGCCGAGCGGGCGGAGGCGGACTTCAGCTCGGCCCGCCTGGTCTCCAGCTCCCTGCGGCGCCGGGCCAGGCTGTCGTCCGCGGTCTGCTCGACGCCCACCCGCCAGGTCGCCACCATCCGTTCCAGGTCGAGCGTCATCTCCCTGGCGACCACCGAGAACTGGTCGCGCAGCGCCCCCCTGATCGCCGCCTGGCTGCGCTGCACCTTCTCCATCGAGCGCCGTCCCATGAAGATGGCCGCCCCGATGGCCGGGGCGACCAGGATGAAGCCCACCGGGCCGAGCAGGGCGGTGGCGAAGCCGCCCAGCGACAGCCCGATCGAGGCCGAGGGCAGCACGTCCCGGATCAGGTCCACGCTGCCCGGGTCGTCCGCGGCCATGTCGCCCTTGACCTGGACCTGCGTCAGGTTGGGCATCGCGCGCCCGTCGGTGGCCAGGTCGACCGGGTCGAGGCCGAGGTCGCGGGCGAAGGCATCCAGCGTGGTCCTGGCCAGCTTCTCCACGTCGTACACGATCTGCGACCAGGCCGCCTCCAGGGAGCGCTGCACGCTCTCCGGCAGTTCCGCCATGTACTGGTCGATCTGCGCCTGCTTCTTCAGCGTGGCGATCGTGTTCTCGTACGGCTGGCGGATCTCGGACACCCGCGCCGCCACGATGCCCGCCACCTCGCGCCCGAGGAAGGTGTTGGCCACCGCGCCCGCCCTGCGGCGCCCCGCCAGCTCGGCGAGCTCCGCCAGACCGGCGTCCACCTCGGCGAGCCGGGTGGTGACGTCGCCCTCGTCGTCGGAGCCCACGGCGACGTCGTCCTTCGCGCCGGTCGCCAGCGAGCCCAGCACCGACAGCGCGGCGGCGACCACCGTGGCGCCCCGCGCGGAGTCCCTGCCCTCGGCGAAGCCGCGCAGGTGCCGCTCCAGCACGTCCATGCCGCTGCGCGCCCGCAGCGTGTCGGCGCGTTCCGTACGTCCCTCGCGCCGCTTGACCTCGGCGGCCTCGGCGAGCTTGGCGCTCACCGGGATCCACGGTGCCTCCAGGAGCGGGGCCAGCGTCGCCGCCCTGCCGGGACTCGCCGCGATCGCCTCGGTGACGAAGGTCCTCAGGCGGGCCTTGTTCTCCTCCTGGAGGGCGCGCCAGTTGGCCGAGTCCTCCACCTTCGTCAGGACGAACGCGATCGCCTGGACGCGTTCGGCGGCCTCGGCGAGGAACTCCAGCTCGTGCCTGAGCACCGGCTGGTCCTGCGCGCTGAGCGTGAACAGCAGCGCGTCGGCCCGTTGCAGCATGGCCACCGTCACCTGCCGGTGGCCGACCGTCAGGCTGTCCACGCCGGGGGTGTCGAGCAGCCGCAGGCCGTCGAGCAGCGGATTGTCGAGCGTGATGTCCACGCTGACGACGTCGCGGCGCTTGCCCGCGTCGCCGCGCATCGAGGCGTAGTCGGGGATCGACTCGACGGTGATCGGCGTCTGGACCGGTCCCGCGTCGGTGCTTCGGTGTACGACGGCGGCCAGCCGGGGGCCGCGCCGCAGCGACAGGAAGCAGTTGGTGGCGACGTCGGCGTCGACGGGGAGCAGGTCGGGGTGGGACACCAGCGTGTTGAGCAGCCGGCTCTTGCCGCGTTTCTGCGCCCCGGCGACCACGATGTCGGTGCACTCGTCCTTCCAGCGGCCCGCGCACGCGGCCAGCACCTCCGCGAGGTCCTTCCTGCCGCACTGCCCGGCCAGCGCGTGGACCTCGTTGGCGTAGCGCAGCAGCCTGGCCACGGGGCCGGTCGGGTCGGGGGTCGTCATGGTCCTTTTCTCCTGTCGGGGATGGTTGCGGGTGTCGGGGGTGCCGTCTTCAGGAACCGCCGTAGTGCGACCAGATGGCCTCGTACGCCTCGCACAGCGTCTCGGCCGCCCGCCGCTGCCGCAGGGAGAGCGGCCGGTGGGTGAGGGTGCGGAACCGGGCGCCCAGGGCGGCGGCGTAGCCCGCGACCTCGGCGCGCGGCGCCCCGGGCGGCGCCCCGAGCTGGGTGGCCAGCTCGGACCCCGCGAGCAGGAGCTCCAGCGCCCGCCGGTCGTCGGCGGGGACCATGGGGGAGGCCCGCAGCGCCTCGATCGCGGCGGGGTCCACGCGGACCGGGGGGAGCGGTTCGCCGCCCCCGGCCCCCGCCCCCTTCAGGGCCGCTTTGTCCAGGGCTGCCTCGTTCAGGGCCGCCTGCTCCAGGGCCACCTCGTCCAGGGCCGCAGAGACGAGGTCCTCCAGGACGGTCAGCACGTCCCTGGCCCGGTGGCCGCCGGTCCTGCCCTCGCTCATCATGGCGAGGGTGCGCCAGCGCATCGACGCCGCCGTGGCCGCGGCGGCGACCTCCGCGGCCGGGGCTTCGGCGGGCAGGCCGAGCTGCTCGGCGGGCTCGTCGTGGCGGGCCAGGCGCAGCAGCTCCGCGGTCATCTCCTCGTTCAGTACGAGCGTGCCCCGGCCGAGCGCCTCGGCGGCGGTGAAGATCCGCAGGCCGCCCAGGGAGGTCGCGATCGGCCGGTTCTCGTCGAGCTGGGCCGCCAGCGCGTCCAGGGTGGCGCGGTCGGCCCCCAGCGCGGGCGTACGGGCGATCGCGCGCAGCCGGGTCAGCGCGTCGAGTGCCTTCAGCTGGTCGGCGCGGCGGGCGAAGTGGGCGATGCCCGCGGCCACCGAGCCGGTCGCGGCCCGTCCCGCGGAGGAGTAGCCCGAGCGCTCCAGCAGGTGGGCGGCGAGCGCCTCGGGATCGGCGGTCCCGGTCGAGCGCACCGCGTCCACCGCGCTGGTGATGCCGTAGCGGTGCAGCCGTTCCACCAGCCGGTGCCGTACCTCGGCGGGCACGGGCAGTTCGGGCGCCGAGCGGAAGTCGTCCAGGTCCAGGAGGTAGTCCTCCAGGTCGTCCTCGTCGAGCCCGGCCAGCGCCGCCACGGCCGCGGCCTCCTCGATGCCCAGCGGGCGGGCCCGCGCGGTCTCGGCCAGCAGGCCGATCACCGGGACCACGTCGAAGACGGAGGTGCGCAGGTCCTCGTAGCCCTTGGCGGCGAGTCGCCTGGCGGTCGGCCACGGGTCGCCCTCGTCGCCGCGCCGGTCGACCTGGCCGAGTACGGCGAGGGTGTTGACGCAGCTCATGCCGCAGGCGTCGGTGAGCCCGCGGAACTCGGCGAGGGTGGTGTCGTCGAACTTCTGGACGTAGCGCAGCACGTAGATCATCGCCTGCGCGCGGTCGTCCTCGTCGCCCGAGCCGAACAGCATGCTCCTGGCCGCCCGCTCGTTGGCGACCGTCACCGTGTTCATGCCGGGGGTGTCGACGATGGTGATCGTGCGCAGCGACGGCAGGTCCAGCGTGACCCGCAGGCGCCGGATCCGGGCCACGTCGACGCCGAACTCGGCGGGGAGCCGGTGTCCGGGCAGCAGCCGGGAGTGGGCCACCCCGCCGTCGGTGAGCTCGACCGTGATGTGGCCGTCGTCCTCGCCGTACTCGTACTGGGTGACCACGAAGGTGCACTCGCCCGCGTCCACCGGGGCGACGGGCAGCCCGAGCAGCGCGTTCACCAGCGTCGACTTGCCGCTGCTCACCGCGCCCGCCACCGCGACCCGCAGCGGCGCGTCGAGTCCCGCGCGCACCTGCCTCACCCGTTCGCGCAGCTCGGCGCCGGAGAGCCTGGCCGAGGTGGTGTCGCACAGGCGGCGCAGCAGGTCCGCGGGCCCGGCGTTCACGCGTCACCGTCCCGGCCGCCCGGTGTGTTCCCGAGGGCGGGTACGCGGGCCGGGCCGTCCGGCGGAGGCGTCTGAGCGAGCATGTCCGGGATCTTCTCCTCGGGTGGGTACGGGAGCTCGGTGGGAGCGGGTGCGAGTACGGGGGCGGGGGCCGGGCGTGCGGCGGGAGGTGAGGGTCCCGGGAAGGAACGGGCACGACTAGGCGCGTTTGTCGGGTTTATCAATCTTTTTCGTATTTAGCCTGAATCCAGCATTGTTACGGTCCAATATCAGGACGTGGTGCCCCGTGACGGGTATTCGCGGTTCGTGGTGTCATTGGCTGATTTTTCGCCCGGGGAGAATGGACAGCCGATGACGACCGGGTCGCCGAGCACCGCCGTCGCGGACGTCACGGAGCACGTTCTTCCCGCCGCCGGGACGCGGACGGGCGGGGAGAGTCCGTCGCCCGTGAAGGTACGGGCGAACGGGGAGGCACCGCTGCTCACGGAGCCGCGAGGGGGACAGGACGACCTGCTCGCGGAAGCGTGGGTGGGTGAGGGCGACCCGCTCATGGAGGCGTGGGCGGGTGAGGACGATCTGCTCGCCGGGGCGCGGGCCGGTGACGAGGCCGCCTTCCGTGCGCTCTGGGCCACCGCGCAGCGCCAGGCGTTCGGCGTCTGCCACCGGCTGACGGGCAACAGGGCCGACGCGCTCGACGCGCTCCAGGAGACGCAGCTCGCGGCCTGGCGCGGCCTGGCCGCCTTCGAGGGCAGGGCGTCCTTTCGCGCCTGGGTCCTCGTCATCGCGCGCAACGCCGCGCGCACGGTGGTGCGGCGCCGTTCTCCCGGCGGGGTGCTCTTCGCCGAGGTGGACGAGGACTCGGCCGTCGTCGAGTCGTTCGAGGACTCCGTCGCCCGCCTGGCCGACCTGCGCCGCGCGCTGGCCGCGCTGCCGCCCTCCCAGCGGGAGGTGCTGCTGCTGTGGGCGGGCGGCCTCACCTACGAGCAGGTGGCGGCCTCGCTCGGGGTGCCGCTCAACACGGTGAGGGTGTGGATCCACCGGGGCAGGCTGCGGTTGCGGGCCGGGCTCGCCGAGGGCTGACCGTCCCGCCGCCCCGCCCCCGGCGGGTGCCAGGAACCTCGCGCGGGCCCCTCCCGCGACCGGGCGTCGCCCCCTCGCCGTACCCGCGGTGGGGCGGGCCGGATGTCGCTCCCCTCGTGCCGTACTCGCCGTGGGTGCCGGTGTGGTGCGGGCCGGGCGTCGCTTCCCTCGTGCCGTACTCGCCGCTGTGCGGGCCGGGTGTCTCATCGGTCCGTTCCTGGGCCCGGTGACCCGTGGCGGTAGACGACGACCTGCGGTACGCGGATCACGCGCCCGCCGTCGGCGTATCCCCGCCGGACGGTCTCGGCCACGATGTCGTGCAGCTCGGGGCGCTCGGCCGCCTCGGTGCCGAACGCCTCGTGCAGGCGCGGGTCGAAGCGCTGCCCGTCCGCGACGATCTCCCGGATCCCCGCGCGGTTCAGCGCCTCCAGCAGCGTCCCGGCCAGCCGGGGGTGCCGTTCGGCGAGCTGGTCGCGGTAGCCGACGCAGGCCGTCACCAGCGCCTCGCGCCCCGGGTGGTCCGCGAGGAGTCGTTCCACCTGCTGCGTGAGCGCGGCGCTGATCCCGCTCGCCGCGACCTCGGCCAGCGCCCCGGCCAGCGGGTCCGCCGCCGGATCCGCCGGTGGGACGGACGGTGGAGCGGGCGGCGGGGCGGCGTGGCCCGCGCCGGGCCGCCCCGGTGCGGGTCCCGCCCCGCCCGCCGGGAACGGCGGCATCCCCGGGGGTACGGGGTCCGCCCGCCAGGTGCCAGGAAGGGGGGCACGGGGGGCAGGACGGCGGTTGCGGTGCCACAGGTACAGGCCCACGGCCACCACGGCCAGGGCGCCCGCCGCCACCGCGAGCACCAGGGGCGGCGGGAGGAATCCGAACGGCGTCCCGACCGTGACGGATCCCGTCTCCCCGGGACTCAGGGGGCGCACGCCGCCGTCCCGCAGCGGTGCCGACGGAGCGCCGACCGCCTCTCCTCCGAACCCCGTCACCGCGCCGCAGCCGGTCAGCGCCGGCCAGGCCAGGAACAAGGGAAGGAACGCGCGTCGGTCCCTCATCGCAAGCCTTCCTCGTCGGCCGCCCGTGTGACCCGGATCCGGGTCTCCCCCTCGGTGAGGTCGGCCGGGCTCGTGCCGGTCTTTTTGATCAGACGGTTCAGACGGTCGGGAAGGGGCCCGCGGTCTCGGTGTAGTCGGCGACCCCGTCGCCGTTCAGGTCGACCCGCGTCTCGTCGATGTAGCCGTCGCCGTCGTGGTCGAGGTAGACGACGTCGGTGACGCCGTCGCCGTCGGTGTCGTAGCGCTCCTCGTCGGCGAGACCGTCGCCGTCGACGTCGATCAGCTGGGCGTCGGTGCTCCCGTCGCCGTCGTAGTCGACCAGGTCAGTGCTGCTCACATCGAAATCGCTCATTGGTCCGATCCTTTCCGGTGGTGTTACATCGGATGAGAGTCACGATCGCACCGGATTGTTGCAGCCGAATCCCATATTTCTTGGTGAATTTCCGAGAACTCCACCGCCTCCACCGACTCATCCGGACCAAAAGGGATAAAACGGGTCAGACGTGTCCGGATGTCGCCGTCTCAGCTGAGCGCGCGGGCGGTGTGGATGAGCGGAACGTGGCTGAACGCCTGCGGGAAGTTGCCGACCATCCGGCCGTAGCGGGGGTCGTACTCCTCGGCGAGCAGGCCGACGTCGTTGCGGAGCGAGAGCAGGCGCTCGAACAGCTCGACGGCCTCGTCCTTGCGGCCGATCATCGCCAGGGCCTCGGCCAGCCAGAAGCTGCACGCCAGGAACGCGCCCTCGCCGCCGGGCAGGCCGTCGACGTCGTTGTCGGGGGAGACCGGGTAGCGCAGCACGAAGCCGTCGACCATCAGCTCGCGCTGGATCGCCTCCACCGTCCCGATCACGCGGGGGTCCTCGGGGGGCAGGAAGCCGACGATCGGGATCAGCAGCAGCGCCGCGTCCAGCTCCTGCGAGCCGTACGACTGGGTGAAGGTGCCGCGTACCGGGTCGAAGCCCTTGTCGCAGATCTCGGCGTGGATGCGGTCGCGCAGCTCCCGCCAGCGCGCCAGCGGGGCGGGCTTGCCGAAGGACTCCACCTGCTTGACGGCCCGGTCGACGGCGACCCAGCACATGACCTTGGAGTGGACGAAGTGCCGGCGCGGGCCGCGTACCTCCCACAGGCCCTCGTCCGCGTCGCCCCAGTGCTCCTCGACGTAGGAGATCAGCTCGTACTGGAGGGTCCACGCCCGGTGGTCGGCCGCGAGGCCCGAGACGCGCGACAGGTGCAGGGAGTTCATGACCTCGCCGTAGACGTCCAGCTGGAGCTGGTCGACCGCGCCGTTGCCGATCCTGACCGGCCGGGAGCCCTCGTAGCCGGGCAGCCAGTCGAGCTCCAGCTCCGTCAGCCTGCGCTCCCCGGCGACGCCGTACATGATCTGCAGGTCCTGGGCGCGGCCCGCGATGGCCCGCAGCAGCCAGGACCGCCACGCGCCCGCCTCCTCCAGGTAGCCGGAGCCGATCAGGGCGTCCAGGGTCATGGTGGCGTCGCGCAGCCAGCAGTAGCGGTAGTCCCAGTTGCGGACGCCGCCGAGGTCCTCGGGCAGCGAGGTGGTCGGCGCGGCGACGATGCCGCCGGTGGGGGCGTACGTGAGCGCCTTGAGCGTGATGAGCGAGCGGACCACGGCCTCGCGCCATGGCCCCTGGTAGGTGCACTGCTCGACCCATTCGGCCCACAGCGACTCGGTCTCGGCCAGCTGCTCGTGCGGGTCGATCTCGACGGGCCTGGGCTCGTGCGAGGGGTGCCAGGTGAAGACGAACGCCAGGCTGTCGCCCTCGGACACCTCGAACTTCGCCCGGTGGGCGTAGTCACCGCCCTCCAGCGGGACCGGGGAGTGCAGCCACACGGAGTCGGGTCCGCCGACGGCCTGAAGGAGGCCGTCGCTGCGGCGCACCCACGGCACGATGCGGCCGTAGTCGAAGCGGATGCGGATCTCGGTGGCCATCTCCACCGTCCCTGACACGCCCTCCACGATCCTGACCAGATCGGGGTTGGTGTGCCGGGTGGGCATGAAGTCGGTCACCCTGACCGTGCCGGTCGGGGTGTCCCACTCGCTCTCCAGGATGAGGGTCTCGCCCCGGTAGCTGCGCCGGGTGGCGTGCGGACGCTCGGCGTGCGCGGGGCCGATCCACCACTGGCCGTTCTTCTTGTCGCCGAGCAGCGCCCCGAAGCAGGAGGGCGAGTCGAAGCGCGGCAGGCAGAGCCAGTCGATGGAGCCGTTCCGGCCGACCAGGGCCGCCGACTGCATGTCGCCGATGAGAGCGTAGTCCTCGATCCACATGCCTCGAAGCTAACGCCTTCGCGCGGTCCACGGTGGCCTCCGGAGGAACTGGGCGCCCGGCTTCGTCCTGGGCATGAAGAACTGGCTCAGCGGCCCGATGGCGAGGGCGAAGACGAGCGTTCCCACCCCCACGGTGCCGCCGAGCAGCCAGCCCGCGGCCAGCACGGTGACCTCGATGACGGTGCGCGCCGCGCGGATGGACAGGCCGAGGCGGTTCAGGCCGGTCATCAGGCCGTCGCGCGGCCCGGGGCCGAGCCCGGCACCGATGTAGAGGCCGGTCGCCGCGCCGGTGACCACGACGCCGAGCAGGAGGTACGCCCAGCGCGCGGCGAGCGCGTCCGGGGCCGGGAGCAGCCACATGGCCCCGTCGGCGAACAGCCCGAGGAAGACGACGTTGCTGAGGGTGCCCACCCCCGGCCGCTGCCGCAGCGGGATCCACAGCAGCATGACCAGGGCGCCCACGATGATGATCCAGGTGCCGATCGACAGGCCCATGTGGATGGAGAGCCCCTGGTGGAACACGTCCCAGGGGCTGCCGCCCAGCCGTGACTCGATCTGCAGGCCGACGCCGACGCCGTAGAGGGCCAGGCCCGCGTACAGGCGGGTGAGCCGGTTGGGAAGGGAGACGAGGGTCGGCAGGGAGAGTTCGCTCATAATGACGTCCATCGTCCGGGGGATAGTGCCGGACCAAAAGGGCCAATACCGGGAAGTGGCCTTAAAGTGGTCGCCATGGATCGGTACCTCAGCGGCCCCCAGCTCGCCCGCCTGCTGGCGATCGACCCCGCCGCCAGGCCGTACTACCGGGTCCTGGCCAGGACCGTGCGGTCGCTGGTCCTCGACGGGCGGCTGCCCGTGCGGGTGCGGGTGCCCGCCGAGCGGCACCTCGCCGAGGCCCTGGGCGTGAGCCGCACCACCGTGACCTCGGCCTACGACCTGCTCCGCGAGCAGGGATACCTGGAGAGCAGGCAAGGTGCGGGAAGCTGGACCGCGCTGCCCGACGCGAGTTCGCTGGGCGCCGACAACCCGTGGCTCGCCGGCGAGGACGACGGGCTGCTGCCGCTGCACAGCGCCGCCCCGAGCGCGATCTCGACGCTGCCCGGCGCGATCGCCGCCGCCACCGGCCAGTACCCCCGCTACACACTCGGCATGGGCTACGACCCGGTCGGGATCGCCCCGCTGCGCGCGGCGATCGCGGCCCGCTACACCGCGCGCGGGGTGGCCACCCGGCCCGAGCAGATCCTGGTCACCACCGGAGCCCAGCAGGCCATCCACCTGGTGACCACGATGCTGCTCTCCCGGGGCGACCCGATGCTGGTGGAGTCGCCCACCTACCCGCACGTCCTCGGCCTGGCCAGGACGCGCGGCGCCAAGATCGTCCCGGTCGGCGTGCCCGACGAGGGCTGGCGTGACCTGGACCTGCTGACCAGCGCGATGCGCCAGTCGGCCGCCCGCCTCGTGTACGTCATCCCCGACTTCCAGAACCCGACCGGGCACCTGATGGACGACGCGGCGCGGGCGGCCCTGGCCGCCGCGGCGAGACGGTACGGCACCACCCTGGTGGCCGACGAGAGCTGGTGCGAGCTGGCGATCGACGAGGGGCCCGGGGTCACGCCGCTGGCCGCGTTCGACACCGGCGGCCGGGTGATCACCATCGGCTCGGCGTCCAAGCTGTGGTGGGGCGGGCTGCGCATCGGCTGGATCCGCACCACCGCCGCGACGGTCCGCCGCCTGGCCATGCTCCGCGCCTCCGTGGACATCGCGAGCCCGCTCTTCGAGCAGCTGGTGGTGGCCGGGCTGTTCGAGGGCATCGAGGAGGCCAGGGCCGAGCGGGCCCGCCTCCTCCGCGCCTCCAGGGACGTCCTGGCGGCCGAGCTGGCGGCGCGCATGCCCGACTGGAGCTTCACGACGCCCGGCGGCGGCGGCTCGCTCTGGGTGCGGCTGTCCGGCCCCTCGGCCGTCGCGCTGGTCGACGCGGCGGCCTGCCAGGGGGTCCGCCTGGCCCCCGGGCCGTGGTTCGGGGTGGACGGCACTTTGGAGGGGCGGCTCCGCCTCCCCTTCACCCAGCCGCCCCAGGTCCTCGTAGAGGCCGTGCGGCGCATCGCCGAGGCCAGGCTCAGGGGCGCGTACGGCACCCGCCCGGCCGAGCCCCTCACCCCGG
Source organism: Streptosporangium sp. H13245 (assembly GCF_055690525.1). NCBI lineage: Bacteria > Bacillati > Actinomycetota > Actinomycetes > Streptosporangiales > Streptosporangiaceae > Streptosporangium > Streptosporangium sp. H13245. The sequence continues at coordinate 50,916 of NZ_JBSZKT010000046.1, forward strand.
CCCTGTGAGAGCGGGGCTCAGTCGGAGGTGACGCCCCTGGCCAGCGGCGCCCGCAGCTTGAGGCGCATGGCCGCGATCCGCAGCCCGAAGGCGAGGAGCGCGGCGGCCAGCGTGGCCGGCCAGCCGTGCAGCCCGGCGACGTAGAGCAGCGCCATCAGCGCCGAGCCGAGCATGGCGGGCACCGCGTACAGCTGGCGGTCGTAGAGCAGGGTGGGGATCTGACCGGCGAGGATGTCGCGCAGGATGCCGCCGCCGACCGCGGTGGTGACCCCGAGCAGGGCCGCGTGCAGCGGGGTGAGGCCGAAGTACATCGCCTTCTCGGTGCCGACCGCGCAGAACAGGCCGAGCCCGGCGGCGTCGAGGACGTTCACCGCGGGCATCACCCGCTCGACCTGCGGATGCCAGAAAAACACGATCGCCGTGGCCGCCAGGGGGACGACCACGTAGCCGACGCTGGAGAAGGCCGCGGGCCGCACGTTCAGGATCAGGTCGCGCAGGATCCCGCCGCCCAGCGCGGTCATCTCGGCCAGCACGGCCATGCCCACCACGTCGAGCCGCCTGCGCACGCCGACCAGGGCGCCCGAGAGGGCGAAAACGAAGATCCCGACGAGATCGAGCACATTATTCACAGATAAATCATCCCATGACCGGATATATGGGCTTTCCGTTAGGTGGGGGGACGGTGCTCGCGCATCATCGCGTGCAGCCTGCCGGAGAACGCGAGCAGCACCAGCGACGCCACGATGGAGATCGCGGCGAGGGTGAGGAAGTACGCGGGCTCCGACATGTGGTTCTTCAGCCGTCCCGTCTGCCCGCCCACCGCGTCGCCCACCGAGAAGGAGAGGAACCACAGTCCGAGCATCTGGCTCTTGAACGCCTCGGGGGCGAGCTTGGTGGTGACCGAGAGTCCGACCGGGCTCAGCGCCAGCTCCCCGAAGACCTGGACGAGATAGACCAGCACCAGCCACCACACCGAGATCCTCCCGGTCGCGGCCAGCGTGGCGGCGAGCGCCATGATCATGAAGCTCAGGCCGTTGACGAACAGCCCCACGGAGAACTTGTGGGGAGCGGTCACCCGGTTGCCCAGCCGCACCCACAGCGCCGCGAAGACCGGGACGAAGATCATGATGAACAGCGGGTTGAACGCCTGGGTGGTCGCCGGGGTGATCCGCAGGCCGAACAGCGACAGGTCCGTGTTGTGCTGGGCGAAGAACAGCAGCACGGTCGGCGCCAGATCGTAGACCATCCAGAAGACGGCCGCGGCGGCGAACAACCAGACGTAGGCCTTCATCCGGGAGCGCTCGTCGTCGCTCAGGTTGTGGCTGCCCAGCAGGATGTAGCCGAAGTAGAGCACCGGCACCGCCACGATGAGCAGCGTCATCACCAGGGCGAAGGTGTCGAGGCTGAAGGTGCCCGAGGCCGCCCACGCGGCCAGGGCGCCGCCCGCCACGAGGACGGCCACCACGAGGGCGAGGACGAAGTGCCTGCGCTCGCGCGGGGTGAGCCGGTGGCCCGGCCGCTCGCCCGTCCCCAGGAGGTGGCGCCTGCCCAGCACGTACTGGGCCAGCCCCAGGGCCATGCCGACCGCCGCCGCGCCGAAGCCCAGGTGCCAGCGGTCGCCCTCGGCGAGGCGGCCCACGACGATGGGGGCGATGAAGGCGCCGATGTTGATGCCGAGGTAGAAGATCGAGAAGCCCGCGTCCCGGCGCGCGTCGTCGTCCCGGGGGTAGAGCTTGCCGACCATCGTGGAGATGTTGGGCTTCAGCAGCCCGGTCCCGGCGATGATGAGGAGCAGCCCGAGCGCGACGAAGGCGCCGGTTTCGACGGGGATCGCCATGCTGATGTGGCCGCACATGATGACGAAGCCGCCCCACAGCACCGCCCTGCGGGCCCCGAGTATCCGGTCGGCGATCCAGCCGCCGGGCAGGGCGACGAGATAGATGAGGGCGCCGTAGATGCCGATGATCGCCTGGGCGGTCTGCTCGGTCAGCCCGAGACCGCCCGTGGCGGGGGAGGCGGCCATGAAGGTGGCGAGGATGGCCCGCAGGCCGTACCAGCTGAAGCGCTCCCACATCTCGGTGCCGAACAGCGTGGCGAGACCGCGCGGGTGCCCGAAGAAGGTCTTCTCGCGAGCCCGTGTCCCCGATGGCATGCGTCCCCCCGAACGTCATCGCGTGATCAGAGGCTAACTCTACGTACGCCACCTCTCGGCGAGGGAAAGACGGTTGTGCAATGTGGCGTTTCTTCTCCCTATCAGGGTCTTGTCCGAGGGGAACGGCGTGTGGTGCGATGCATGCCACTCGTGCAAGTGAGCACTTTCAGGAGGCGCGTCATGGCCGATGTCCTTGAGGAGCGGGCGGCGATCGAGAGGGAGATCGCGGGCCGTACGGTCTGCGGTCAGCTGAAGGAGGCGGCCGAGAGCAACCCCGACGCGCCCGCGTACTCCGACCCCGCCGAGGGGGGCTGGACCACCCTGACGTACTCCCAGGCCAGGCAGCGGGTCCTGGAGATCGCCGCCGGTTTCGCCGCCCTCGGCCTTGAGCCAGGCGAGGCGGTCGCGCTCATGATGGTCAACCGCAGCGAGCACGTGCTGGCCGACCTGGGCGCGGTGCACGCCGGTGGCGTGTCCTGCTCGGTCTACTCCACCTTCGCCCCCGAGCAGGTGGCCTTCGTCGCCGGTGACGTCACGGCGAGGATCGCGGTGCTCGGCGGACCTGCCGACCTGGCCAGGTGGGAGCCGGCCCTGGACGAGCTCCCCGGGCTCCGCAAGGTCATCGTGCTGGAGGGCGCCCCCGAGGGCGACCGGTTCGTCTCCTGGGACGACTTCCTCACCCTCGGCCGCGAGGCGCTCGCCGCCGACCCCGGCGCCGTCGACGCCCGCTGGCGGGCGGTGACCGCCGACGACGTCCTCACCGTCCTGTACACCTCCGGCACCACCGGCAACCCCAAGGGCGTGCCGCTCACCCACTCCAACGTGTTCTTCGAGGTCGTGGCGACCAACCGGATGGCCGACCTGCCCGCCAACGGCACCCAGATCTCCTACCTCACCTACGCGCACATCGCCGAGCGGGTGCTCAGCCTCTACCTGCCGCTCTTCAAGTTCTCCCACACCCACTTCTGCACCGACCTCGCCCAGCTCGGCGCCACCCTCGGCCAGGTCAAGCCGGTGCTGTTCTTCGGCGTGCCGCGCGTCTGGGAGAAGATGATGGCCCGGCTGCAGGCGCTGCTGGCCACCCAGCCGGAGGAGCAGCAGGAGGGCGTGCGCCAGGCCATGGCCGCCGGGCTCGCCTACATCGAGGCCAACCAGTACGGGCGCACCCCCTCACCCGAGGTCCTGGCCGCCTACGAGCGGGCCGACGCCGCCCTGCTGTCGATCATCCGGTCGATGATCGGGTTCGACAACGCGGGCTGGCTCGCCACCGCCGCCGCGCCCATGCCGCCGGAGGTCCAGCGCTTCTTCGCCGGTCTGGGGCTGAAGGTCCTGGACGTGTACGGCATGACCGAGACGACCGGCGCGTTCACCGCCAACGCCCCCGACCGCTTCAAGCTCGGCACGGTCGGCCAGGCCGGTCCCGGCGTCGAGGTCAGGATCGCCGAGGACGGCGAGATCATCACCCGCAGCCCGGCCAACACCCGCGGCTACCTCGGGCGCTCCGAGGCCACCGCCGAGCTGCTCGACGAGGACGGCTGGCTGCACACCGGCGACGTGGGCTCCGTCGACGAGGACGGCTTCGTCAGCATCGTCGACCGCAAGAAGGAGCTCATCATCACCTCCGGGGGCGAGAACATCTCCCCGGCCAACATCGAGAGCCACCTCAAGGAGCACCCGCTCATCGGCCAGGCCCTCGCCTACGGCGACGGCAGGCCGTACCCGGTGGCGATCCTCACCCTCGACGGCGAGGTGGCCCCCGGCTGGGCCCAGGCCAACGGCGTCACGTTCACCACCCTGGCCGACCTCGCCGAGCACCCCGACGTCCTCAAGGCCGTCGAGGGCGCGATCGCCGTCGCCAACGAGAAGCTGGCCCGCGTCCAGCAGATCAAGCGCTGGCGCCTGCTGCCGGTGGAGTGGACGGCCGAGAGCGCGGAGCTCACCCCGAGCCTGAAGCTCAAGCGCCGCGTCATCCACGCCAGGTACGCGGAGATCATCGACGGCATGTACGAGAGCTGATCTCGCGCTGATCGCGGGCCGCCCACGAGCCGCCCGGCGCCCGCCGTCGCCGGGCGCCGGGCTCCGTCCTTTTGGAGCGCGGAGCCCGGGGTGAACGGGACCTTCCCCGGGCGCGAGGCCCGGGGTTTTTCCTGGGTGCGGAGCCCGCGACGAACAGGACCTTCCCTGGGTGCGGAGTCCGGGGTGAACGAGGTCTTTCCTGGGCGCGGGGCCTGGGATGAACGGGACCTTCCCTGGGTGCGGAGCCCGGGGCGAACGAGGTCCGGTGGCCGGATGCCGGGGTGGCGAGGTCTCGGGTTTTCACCCCCGGGCCCGGTGGCCCGCCCGCGCTTTGCCCAACGGGGCGTGTGTCCTCTACCTGCTTGTTACCGGCCGCCTCCTAGCGTTTTGATCATGACGATGAGAGTCCTTCTCGCATCCCTGGCGGCCGGGGCAGTGACCCTGCCGATGCCGGCCGGAGCACCGGCCGCGGACGCCGAGGAACTGACGATCCGTTCGGTGACCCTGCGCCCCGCGGCCCCCGTGGTCGGGCCCGCCGACTCCGTACGCATGGTGATAGAGGTGGTGGCCCGGGGTGTCGCGGGCCCTGAGGGGGTGAGGATCAAGGTCGAGCCCGGCGGGCTTCCGGCCTCGGCGAACAGCTCCTTCCCCGTCACCGCGCCCCGCCCGGGACCCGCCCAGGGCCCAGCCCTCGCGCCCGGTCCCGCGCCCGCGCCCGGCCCGATCGTGTCCGCCCGCCTGGCCCCCGGCGCGGGGCCGGGGAGGATCGTCTCCCGCCCGGGGGAGGGCTGGGAGACCTGGCGGTTCGCCCCGCAGAAGAGCCTGAGCCGGTGGTACCCGGCGGGCCCCTGGACGGTCGCCGTGACCGCCAAGGGCGCGGACGGCGCCGAGGTCACCGGGCACACGGGCTTCCTGCTGAAGCGCCTGACCAGGTTCGGCGGGGTGGAGGCCGTCAGGGGGGACTCGGGCGTACGGGTGACGGGTGTGCTGAACAGGGTCGACCCTCGGGGGGACCTCGACTACGCGCCGTTCCCCGGCCAGCCCGTCGAGATCCTGCACCGGCCGGGGGAGAAGGCCGACTGGACGAAGGTGGCCGGTGCCACGACCGACTCCCAGGGACGTTTCGCCCGGACCGTGGACGACCGCACGGGCGGCGAGTGGCGGATCCGCTTCCAGGGCACGAACCACTACGCCCCGAGGCTGGGCATCGTCCACAAGGTCTCGCGCTAAACGCACACCGTCCAGCAGGACACGACCGTGAAGGGCCCGGTGGATACCCTCCAGGTCAGGCCAGGGCGTGCACCGCCGCGCCGAACACCGTGAACCGTCCGGCGGGACACGACCGGGAAGGGCTTGGCAGGGGACACGGTTTTCCCGGTCAGGCCAGGGCCGTGCACTGCCGTGCCGGACACCGTGGACTGTCCAGCAGGACACGACCGTGAAGGGCCCGGTGGATACCCTCCAGGTCAGGCCAGGGCGTGCACCGCCGCGCCGAACAGGGAGGGCATCCGCCGGGCGGCCGGGACGATCAGCCGCCCCGCCGTCCAGTGGCGGCGGGTGCCCACCAGCGCCCCGGTGAGCAACCGGTGGCGCCGGGACAGCCGCAGCCAGGCGGCCTCGTACGACCCCGGCGTACCGGCCCGCAGGCAGTCGACCAGCAACCGCGCGGACGTCAGCGCGAGCGACACCCCCTCCCCGGTGAGCGCGTCGACGTAGCCGGCCGCGTCGCCGACCAGCAGCACCCGCCCGGCCACCCGGGCGCGTACCCGCTGGCGCAGCGGCCCCGCCCCGCGTACCGGGGTCGCCGCCGGTCCCTCCAGCCGTTCCAGGAGCGCGGGGAAGTCCGCCAGGTGTTCCGGGTAGCCGCGCCGCCGCGAGCTCAGCACGGCGACGCCCACCAGGTTCTCGCCCACCGGTGTCACGTACGCCTCACCGGCCGCCGCCCAGTGGACCTCGACGAAGTCCGTCCACGGCGCGACCGGGTAGTGCCGCCGGAGCCCGTACCTGCGCGGCCCGCGACCCGGCAGCTCCAGCCCGAGCAGGGCGCGCAGCGGGGAGTGCAGGCCGTCCGCGGCCACCAGCCAGCGGGCGCGCAGGCCCGCCGCCTCGACCCCGCCGCCGTCCTGCCGCACGCCGTCCACCTTGCCGGGCACGACCCGCACGCCCAGCTCCCGCGCCCGCCGGGCCAGCGCGGCGTGCAGCGCGGTCCGCCGCACGCCCAGGCCCGGCCCGTCGCGGAACGCCGCCTCCACCTCGTACCGGCGGTCCAGGTAGCGGATGCCGCGCAGCGGCCTGCCCTCGACCCGCACGCCCAGCGACCCCAGGGCGGCGGTCCCGCTGGGCATCAGCCCCTCGCCGCACGCCTTGTCCACCGGTACGGCCCTGGGCTCGACGACGACCGCCTCCATCCCGGCCAGGGCGGCGTGGATGGCGGTGGCCAGCCCCGCCGGTCCCCCGCCCGCGATCAGGACGTCGATCACGCGGGTGCCCCGCCGGCGGGCGACACGTTCTCCGTCGTCGCGGTGGCGGGCGCTGCGGCGAGCGAGGCCAGGGCGTCCTCCTCGCAACGGATCCGCACCACCATCAGCGCGGCGTTGAGCACGGTGAACACCAGCGCGGTGACCCACGCGGTGTGCACCAGCGGCAGCGCCGCCCCCTCGACGGCCACCGCGACGTAGTTGGGATGGCGCAGCCACCGCAGCCGGTAGGGGCCGCGCTCCACCGCCGTCAGGCCGGGTACGACGATGACCTGGGTGTTCCACTGCGGGCCCAGCGCGGTGACGCACCACCAGCGCAGCCCCTGCGCGGCGACCACCAGGGCGACCATCGGCCAGCCGAGCGCGGGCACGAAGGGCCGGTCGGCCAGGCCCGCCTCGACCAGGCATCCGGCGAGCAGGCCGGTGTGCAGGACGACCATCCACGGGTAGTGGCCCTGCCCGGACACCACCCCGCCGCGCGCCATGCTCCAGCGCGCGTTGCGGCGGGCGACGACCAGCTCGGCGACGCGCTCCAGGCCGATGAGCAGCACGAGCAGTAGATACCAGGAAGAAAGATGCCAGGACATCGGGCTCCTACCAGCGCAGCAGTACGAGTTCGGAGCAGAAGCCCGGCCCCATCGCGAGGAGGAGCCCCGGCGTGCCCGGCGGCGGTGGCCGCAGGGTGAGCGTGTCCCGCAGGACATGCAGGACGGACGACGAGGACAGGTTCCCGATCGCGGCGAGCGAACGCCAGGTGAGGTCCAGCGCGCCCTCGGGAAGCCGCAGCGTCTCCGCCACCGCCTCCAGGACCTTCGGGCCGCCCGGGTGGCAGACCCACGCCGTCACGTCCTCGACCCTCAGGCCGTGGTCGCCGAGGAAACCGTGCACGTCGTCCGCCAGGTAGGTGCGCACCACCTCGGGAACGCTCGCGTCGAGCACCACGCGAAAACCGGTGTCGCCGACGTGCCAGCCCATCACGTGCTCGGATCCGGGATACAGGTGGCTGCGCGAGGCCACCACCGTCGGCCCCGTCATCGCGGCCACCTGCTCCGGGATCCCGTACGCTCCCGTCGGCTCGGGGAGCATCCGGTGCGTCACGGGCGCGGATCCCGAAAGAGACGCGGAGGCCGTGGAGGGGACGGAGGGGCCGGGGAGGGGGAGCCGGTGGTGCGTCGCGGGCGCGTTCGGCGGGGAGGACCCGGCGGGGCCCGCGGGCCGCGTCGTCGCGGACGCGCCGTTCGCCCCGGCCGTACGGGAGGCGGAGGAGGGTCCGGTACGCCGGGGCCGCCACTCGTCGCCGCAGGCCACCAGCGCCGTCGCCCCGTCACCGAACAGGGCACTCGCGACCATGTTGGCGACGGAGGCGTCACCGCGCTGCAGGGTGAGGGAGCACAGCTCGACCGAGAGCAGCACCGCCAGATGGTCCGGCCAGCCGCGCAGGTAGTCGTGGAGGCGGGCGATCCCGGCCGCCCCCGCGACACAGCCCAGGCCGAAGACCGGTATCCGCTTGACGTCCGGGCGCAGCCCGAGCCGCCCGGCCAGCCTGGCGTCCACCGAGGGCGCCGCGACACCGGTCACCGAGGTGAAGAGAATCATGTCCACGTCCTCGGGGACGACCCCCGCGTCCTCCAGCGCCCCGCCCACCGCCTCGGCGCCCAGCTCCACGGCCGTCTCCACGAACGCGTCGTTGGCCGCGCCGAAGCCGTCCAGTTTGGCGTACCGTTCGAGCGGCAGCGTCAGGTGCCGTGACTCCACCCGCGCGGAGGCGTGCAGCCTGTCGAGCAACCGGCGGCTGGCCCCCTCGGGAAGGCACGCCCGCGCGAACGCGTCGGTGATCTCCGCCTGGGAGTGGTGGTTCGGCGGGAGGGCGCCGCGGACAGCGACGATTCGCGTCATCTATTAACCCCCGGCTCGCGAACAGCGGACACCTCCCTTTTGCCCACCCGTCGTGTGCGGCATGCGTCACCGCGTCCTCCGTGCCCGCTTTCCGAAGCGTTCCGGTCCGCACGGGAGTCGCGTTCCGGACCCGTGAGGTCAGGGGGAGTCGTGCCGCCACGTCCGTGAGGCCGGGAGAGAGCCGTGCCCCGGCCTCGTGGAGCGGGCGGCCGGGAAGCGGGGCCGCCGATCCGGTCCGCAGCCGATCCGGTCCGGTCCGCGAGGGTGCCCGCGCTCCGCGCGGTTCCCGCCTACGATCGACGGGTGACGACGAGCCGGCCATCGCGCCTGGGTCCCGGGCCGTCGCCCCGGGCCGTACGCGCGTTGCTGCTGGCCTGTCACCCGGGACCGACCGCGGCGGTCACCGTCCTGGTGACCGCGCTGGCCGTCGCGAGCGGGCGCGACGCGGCCGGGTGCGCCCTGGTGGCCGCGGCCGTGCTGGCGGGGCAGCTCTCGATCGGCTGGTGCAACGACGCGGTGGACGCCGAGCGGGACGCCGTCGCGGGCCGCACCGGCAAACCCGTCGCCTCCGGCGCGGTGAGCGCCCGTACGGTGTGGGCCGCCGCGCTCGCGGCCCTGGCGCTCTGCGTGCCGCTCTCGCTGGCCTCGGGTCCCGCCGCCGGTGCCGTCCACCTGACGGGCGTCGCCGCGGCGTGGGCCTACGACCTCGGGCTCAAGGCGACCGTGCTGTCCTGGTTGCCGTACGCGGTCGGGTTCGGCTCGCTGCCGGGGTTCGTGACGCTGGGCCTGCCGGGACACCCGTGGCCCGCCTGGTGGGCGGTGACGGCCTCGGCGCTGCTGGGCTGCGGGGCGCACCTGGCCAACGTGCTCCCCGACATCCCCGCGGACCTCGCGGGCGGGGTCCGGGGCTGGCCGCAGCGGCTCGGCGTCGCCCGCGTCCGCGTCCTGATCCCGCTGCCCCTGCTGGCCGCGACGGCCCTGCTCGTCTTCGGCCCCCCGGAGCCGCCGGACGCGGGAGGCTGGGCCGCCCTGGTCGCCGCGGGGGCCTTCACCGCGGGAGGGCTGGCACTGGGCCGGGGCTCGTCGCGCGTCCCCTTCGCCGCGGCGATCGCCGTCGCCGCGGTCGACGTCGTCCTGCTCCTCGCACGCGGCACCGCCATCACCGCCCCCTGACCGGCACGCCCCCCGAACCGGAACCCGCGCCGCCGAGGACATCGGAGGGCTCGATACGAGAAGGCCCCGGCGATCACCTGGACTGGATCTCTATCCAGTAGAACCCGTGCCCCGGAAGCGTCAGCATGTAGGGAAGTTCGCCGACGGGCGGGAACGGGACGCCCCCCGTCACCTCGACCGGAGCCAGTCCTTCGAATCCGCTCAGGTCGAGCTCGACCACCTGAGGGAACCGCGACAGGTTGTTGACGCACAGCATCCGGTCGTCGCCCAGCTCGCGCACGAAGGCGAGGACGCTCGGGTTGGACGAGTTCAGCTCGGTGAACCCGCCCAGGCCGAAGACCGGGTGACGCTTGCGGATGTCGATCATCCGCCTGGTCCAGTGCAGCAGCGATCCCACACCGCGCTGCTGCGCCTCGACGTTGGTCCCCCGGTAGCCGTAGATCGGGTCGTCGATCACCGGCAGGAGAGGCGAGGAGTCGCGGAGCGAGAATCCCGCGTTGCGGTCGGGGCTCCATTGCATGGGGGTGCGGACGCCGTCGCGGTCGCCGAGCCAGATGTTGTCGCCCATGCCGATCT
>NZ_JBSZKT010000047.1:0-56882 GCF_055690525.1 Streptosporangium sp. H13245
CGCCTGCGGGCCGCGGCCATGTCGCCGCACAGCGCCAGAGCCTTGATCAGCCGCAGGGTCAGCAGCAGCCGTTCCCTGGTGCTGTCGGGCGCGGGGGGTGGGGTGGGGAGGAGGTGGTGGCGGGCGTACAGGGACAGGAGGGCGAGGGGGATGGCGACGGTGGTGAGGGTGGTGGCGGCGCTGAGGTTGAGCCAGGCGAAGAGGGTGCCGATGCCGGCGCCGGTGAGGCAGCCGATGCTGAACATGCCGTGGAAGGAGGACATGATGGGGCGGTTGTAGGCGCGTTCGACGTCGACGCCGTGGGTGTTCATGGAGACGTCGAGGAAGGCGTTGGTGAGGCCGAAGAGGAAGAGGGTGGCGATGAGGGCGGGCAGGGTGGTGGCGTGGCCGGGGGGGATGATGGACAGTGCGGTGGCGATGGCGGCGGGGGTGATGAGGCGGGCGCTGCCGAGGCGGTCGGTGAGGTGTCCGGCGAAGCGCATGCCGGTGACGAGGCCGATGGCGATGGCGAGGAGGCCGTAGCTGAGCTGGCCGTCGGTGAGGTCGAGGGTGTGTTTGATGGCGGGGATGCGGGCGGCCCAGGCTCCGGTGGTGATGCCGAGGAGGGTGAAGAAGTAGGAGACGGCTTTGCGGGCGTTGGCGGGGTGGTGGGTGGTGGTCATGGTGGCGGGTCCGGGGCGTGGTGGGGCGGGCGGCCGTGGTGGGGTCAGTGGACGGAGAAGCCGCCGTCGACGCAGATGGCCTGGCCGGTGATGTAGGCGCTGGCGTCGCTGGCGAGGAGGACGGCGATGCCGGCGAAGTCGGCGGGGTGGCCGTTGCGGCCGGTCATGGTGCGGGCGGCGAGTTCTTCGACGCGGCCGGGGATGGCTTGGGCGGGTTCGGTGAGGGGGGTGAGGACGAAGCCGGGGATGATGGTGTTGGCGCAGACGCCGTGGGGGGACCAGGCTTCTGCCTGGGAGCGGGTGAGGCCGGTGATGGCGGCTTTGGAGATGCCGTAGGCGCCGCTGTCGCCGAAGGCTTTGTGGGATTGCTGGGAGCCGATGTTGATGATGCGGCCCCAGCCTCGGCTGGCCATGCGGGGGCCGAAGTGCTGGCCGAGGAGGTAGGGGGCGGTGATGTTGACGGCCATGGTTTTTTGGTAGTCGTCGGTGGTGAGTTCTGCCATGGGGTGGCGGATGTTGTTGGCGGCGTTGTTGACGAGGATGTCGATGTCGCCGAAGAGGGTGGGGGCGTGCTGGCAGATGCGGGTGATGTCGTCGGGGTTGGCGAGGTCGGCGGTGATGGCGGCGGCGGTGATGTTGTGGTGGTGGAGTTCGGTGAGGGTTTGGGTGAGGTGGGTGGTGCGGCGGGCGACGATGATGACGGCGGCGCCGGCGTGGCCGAGGGCGTGGGCGATGGTGTGTCCGATGCCGGAGCTGCCGCCGGTGACGAGGGCGGTGCGGCCGGTGAGGGAGAAGAGGGTGGTGGTTGGTTCTGTCACGGGGACTGAACCTATCATCCGACCTTTTTGTGGGGGTGGTGGTTGTGGAGGGTGAGGGCCGCTTGCTGGAGTTTGTCGATGATGGTGGACAGGTCGCGCAGGGTGGGGGTGTCGAGGTGGCGCAGCAGGCGGCGGAATTCGGTGAGGCCGGCGTCGGCGATCTGCTCGGTGAGGGCGCGTCCGGCGGGGGTGAGGGTGACGCGGCGGATGCGGCGGTCGTGGGGGTCTTCGCGGCGGGTGACGAGGCCGTGGGCGACGAGGCGGTCGACGATGCCGGTGACGGTGCCGAGGCCGACGTCGAGGTGGGTGGCGAGGTCTTGGCCTGAGGCGGAGTCCTGGCCGGAGAGGATCATGACGACTTTGAGCTGGCGCATGGTCAGGTTGGAGTCGAAGAGGGGGGATGGGGCGCTGTGCTGGGCGAGGAGGCGGCCCAGGGCGCGTTGGGTGGCGCCGATCTGGTTGATCAGTTGTTCGCGGTTGTCGTCGTTCACGCTCACCTCTCGCTTCCTGAGAAGGTTATCAGGATTGGTAAGCGTCGTTAAATATTCGTATGAGGCGAAGTGTTAGTCTGGGGCGAATCTTGTTGTGATGTCCCTCCTTGAGGAGCCCGCCCCCATGACCTCCCTGGCCAGGTTGAGCCTCGCCAACCGCAGCCTCGTGATAATGATCGCGCTGGTGTTGAGCGCGTTCGGCCTGTTCGCGATTCCCTCGCTGAAGCAGCAGCTGCTGCCTTCGCTGTCGTTTCCGGGGGCGTTCGTGGCGGCCTCGTATCCGGGTGCCTCTCCTGAGATCGTCGAGGAGCAGGTGACCGAGCCGATCGAGAACAGCTTCCAGGGGCTGGAGGGGGTCTCGGAGGTGACCTCGACGTCCCGGGAGGGGATGGCGCAGGTCCAGGTGGCGTTCGAGTACGGCACCGACATCGACGCGGCGGTGGCGGAGATGCAGCAGGCGATCTCGCGGATCGAGGCGCAGTTGCCTCAGGGGGTCGACCCGCAGGTTTTGTCGGGCGGGACCGACGACATTCCGGTGATGCAGCTGGCGGTGGGTGACGGCGGCGATCAGCGGGTGATGGCCGAGCGGCTTGAGCGGCTGGTGGTGCCGGAGCTGCGGGGCATCGAGGGGGTGCGTGAGGCGACGGTGACGGGTACCCGTGACGAGGTGGTGACGATCACCCCGGATCTGGGGAGGCTGGCGTTGCTGGGGTTGTCGCCGACGGCGGTGGCCGAGGTGCTGCGGGCCAACGGGCAGCCGCTTCCGGCGGGCAGTGTGACCGAGGACAAGGTGTCGCTGACGGTTCAGGTGGGGGCGCGGGTCTCGACGCTGGAGGAGTTGCGGGATCTGTATCTGACGCCCGCGGCTCCGGTGGCGCAGCAGGCGCCGGCGCAGGCCCGGCAGGTGCCGGGGGGCGGGGCGGGTGCCACCCAGCAGGGCCAGCAGGCTCAGGCTGTTCAGGCGGGGCGGCAGCGTCCGCCGGCGGCGCCCAAGCCGGTGCGGCTGGGGGATGTGGCGACGGTGGAGCGGACGCTGGCCGAGGGGACGTCGCTGACGCGCACCAACGGGCAGCCGAGTCTGGGGTTGTCGGTGACGATGACGCCGGACGGGAACGCGGTGGCGATCTCGCACGCGGTGCGCGAGAAGCTTCCGGAGATGGTGCGGGCCATCGGGGACTCGTCGGAGATGACGGTGATCTTCGATCAGGCGCCGTACGTGGAGCGGTCGATCGAGGATCTGACGACCGAGGGGTTGCTGGGCCTGGCGTTCGCGGTGCTGGTCATCTTGATTTTCTTGTTGTCGGTGCGCTCGACGCTGGTGACGGCGGCGTCGATTCCGTTGTCGGTGGTCATCGCGTTGATCGCGTTGTGGGTGGGTGACTACTCGCTGAACCTGCTGACGCTGGGGGCGTTGACGATCGCGGTGGGCCGGGTGGTCGACGACTCGATCGTGGTGTTGGAGAACATCAAGCGTCACCTGGGCTATGGGGAGGCCAAGCGCAAGGCGGTGCTGGCGGGGGTGCGTGAGGTCAGTGGCGCGGTGACGGCCTCGACGTTGACGACGGTGGCGGTGTTCTTGCCGATCGCGGTGGTGGGCGGCATGGTGGGGCAGCTGTTCGCGCCGTTCGCGATCACGGTGACGGTGGCGTTGCTGGCGTCGTTGCTGGTGTCGCTGACGGTGGTGCCGGTGCTGGCGTACTGGTTCTTGAAGGCGCCGGTGCTCTCGCCGGAGCAGGCGCGGGCGGTGCGTGAGGAGGCCGAGGCCAAGGAGCTGCGCAGCCCGTTGCAGCGGGCGTATCTGCCGGTGTTGCGGTTCGCGACGCGGCGGCGGCTGGTGACGGTGCTGGTGGGTGTGGTGGTGTTCGCCGCGACGATGGGCCTGGCGGGCCGGTTGGAGACCAACTTCATCGACTCGTCGGGGCAGGACACGGTGTCGATCAGCCAGCGGATGCCTGCGGGCACCGACCTGGCGTCGACGGACGCGGCGGCCAAGAAGGTCGAGGAGGTCCTGGCGTCGCTGAAGGGGGTGCGCGACTACCAGGTGAACGTGGGCGGTGGTGGCGGCTTCCTGGGTGGTGGCGGCGGGGGCGGGGATCGGGCCTCGTACTCGGTGACGGTGGCCGAGGAGACCGACACCGCGGTGCTGGAGGAGCAGCTGCGTAAGCGGCTGGGGCAGCTGCCGGAGACGGAGATCGGTGAGGTCACGGTGGGCGGCGCCCAGGGCGGGCCGGGTGGCGGGGCGACCGACCAGCTGCAGGTGATCGTGCAGGCGCCGGATGTGGCGACGCTGCGGACGGCGACCGAGTCGGTTCGCGCGGCGATGGCGGGGATGGGCGGGTTGCGGGATGTGACCTCCAACCTGGCGGCCGGTGCCGAGCGGGTCGAGGTGCGGGTGGACCGGCAGAAGGCGGCGGCCAGGGGCCTGAGTGAGACGCAGATCGGGCAGCTGGTGGCGCAGCAGTTCCGGGGGGCGCCGCTGGGTGAGCTGACGCTGGACGGCCGCTCGGGCGCGGTGGTCTTGCGGACCTCGGACGCCCCTGAGGACGTCAAGGCGGTGGGGGCGCTGAAGCTGCCGACGGCGACGGGCACGGTGAAGCTGTCGCAGGTGGCGGAGGTGGCCAGGGTCGACGGTCCCACGCAGGTGACGCGGATCGACGGGGAGCGCAGCGCGACGGTGTCGGGGACGGCGACCGGCAGTGACCTGGGCAGTGTGACGACGCAGCTGACGTCGAAGCTGGATGCGCTGGCGTTGCCGGCGGGGGCGAGTTTCACCCTGGGCGGGGTGAGCGCGGACCAGGCCGAGGCGTTCGGGCAGCTGGGTTTGGCGATGCTGGCGGCGATCGCGATCGTCTTCATGATCATGGTGGCGGCGTTCCGGAGCTTCGTGCAGCCGCTGATCTTGCTGGTGTCGGTGCCGTTCGCGGCGACCGGCGCGATCGGGCTGCTGCTGGCGACGGGCACCCCGATGGGGGTTCCGGCCCTGATCGGCATGCTGATGCTGATCGGCATCGTGGTGACCAACGCGATCGTGCTGATCGACCTGATCAACCAGTACCGCGACCAGGGCATGGGCATCGTGGAGGCGGTGATCGAGGGGGGCCGGCGCAGGCTGCGGCCGATCCTGATGACCGCGGTGGCGACGATCTTCGCGTTGGTCCCGATGGCGCTGGGGCTGACGGGCTCGGGCGGGTTCATCTCCCAGCCGCTGGCGATCGTGGTGATCGGCGGCCTGCTGTCGTCGACGCTGCTGACGCTGGTCTTGGTGCCGACCCTGTATGTGATGGTGGAGCGGCTCAAGGAGCGGCTGCGGCGCACGCCCAAGGACGGTGGGGAGCGGCCGCCGTTGAAGGTCTACGACAAGGAAGAGCTGGCGCCGACGACCCGGTAAGTCGTTAAGGAAGGGGCCGCTCACCCGCACGGGTGAGCGGCCCCTTCCCGCTTCCCCCCGGGGGGCCGGGCAGCTCGCGTCGATCTTTCCCGGGGGGAGTGCCCCTGGTCGGGGCGGGCGGGGGCGGCGGAATATACTGCGGCAACGTGACTGCCAAGCCGCGTATCCCCAATGTTCTCGCCGCCCGCTACGCCTCCGCGCCGCTGGCCCGCCTGTGGTCCTCGGAGTACAAGGTGGTGGCCGAGCGGCGCCTGTGGCTGGCCGTGCTGGCCGCCCAGGCGCGGCTGGGGGTGGAGGTCTCGCCCGCGGCGCTGGAAGACTACGAGAAGGTCGTCGAGCGCGTCGACCTGGAGTCCATCGCCGCCCGCGAGCGCGTCACCCGCCACGACGTCAAGGCCCGCATCGAGGAGTTCAACGCGCTGGCCGGCCACGAGCAGGTGCACAAGGGCATGACGTCGCGAGACCTGACCGAGAACGTCGAGCAGCTGCAGATCCGCGACAGCCTGCTGCTGGTCCGCGACCGGTGCGTGGCACTGCTGGCCGCCCTCGCCACCCTGGCGACGCGGCACTCGGGGCTGGTGATGGCCGGGCGCTCGCACAACGTGGCCGCCCAGTCGACGACGCTGGGCAAGCGGTTCGCCTCGGCCGCCGACGAGCTGCTGGTGGCGTTCACCCGGCTGGAGGAGCTGATCGCCCGCTACCCGCTGCGCGGCGTCAAGGGGCCGGTCGGCACCGCCCAGGACATGCTGGACCTGCTGGGCGGGGACGCGGCCAAGCTCGCGGAGCTGGAGGACGAGGTGGCCGCGCACCTGGGGTTCGCCCACCGGCTGACCAGCGTGGGGCAGGTGTACCCGCGCTCCCTGGATTACGAGGTGGTCACCGCGCTGGCGCAGCTGGCCGCGGCCCCCTCCTCGCTGGCCAAGACGATCCGGCTGATGGCCGGCCACGAGCTGGTCACCGAGGGGTTCGCCGAAGGACAGGTCGGCTCCTCGGCGATGCCGCACAAGATGAACACCCGCTCGTGCGAACGGGTCAACGGGCTGGCGGTCATCGTGCGGGGGTATGCGTCGATGACCGGGGAGCTGGCCGGGGACCAGTGGAACGAGGGGGACGTGTCGTGCTCGGTGGTGCGCCGGGTGGCGCTGCCGGACGCGTTCTTCGCCTTCGACGGCCTGGTGGAGACCATGCTGACGGTGCTGGAGGAGTTCGGCGCCTTCCCCGCGGTGATCGCCGCCGAGCTGGAGCGCTACCTGCCGTTCCTGGCCACGACGAAGATGCTGATGGCCGCGGTACGGGCCGGGGTGGGCCGCGAGAGCGCCCATGAGCTGATCAAGGAGCACGCGGTGGCGTCGGCGCTGGCGATGCGCGAGGGCGCCTCCGGTAACGCGCTGATCGCCCGGCTGGGCGCCGACGAGCGCTTCCCGCTGGACCAGGCGCGGCTGAAGGCCCTGCTGGGCGAGCCGATCTCCTTCACCGGGGCGGCCCCGGCCCAGGTGGAGGCGGTCGTGGCGCGGGTGGAGACGATCGTGGCCCGCTACCCGCGGGCGGCGGGCTACCGGCCCGGGGCGATCCTCTGAACACCGAACCGGTACGGCTGAAAGACGCGGCCGAGGTGAGCGCCGCCTGCTCGGGAGACGCGCTCGTCGTGTGGGGCGCGCAGGGGATGGGGGCCGGGGTGCGGGCGTGGGCGCTGGGGCAGGCGGTCGCGGTGGCCTGCCCCGACCTCAACCGCCGCGACCGCCTCACGGTCTGCGGCCCGCCGGGGCAGGTGAGCGCCCTGGTGGGCCGGGTCCTGGCCGAGGTCGGCCCCTCCTACCGGGTGGTGGGCACGCGGGCCCTGGTGCGGGAGGTGGTGGCCCGCGACGCGCGGATGCGGGTGCTGGGCACGTTCGAGTGGATGGACACCCCGGCTGATGCCCCGCTCTCCTGGCCGGTGCGGGAGACGGGCCCGGAACAGGTGGGGTGGCTGAAGGAGGCCCAGGAGAGCGAGGTGAGCGCCCTGCTGGCACGGGCGGCCCCCTCGGCCTGGGCGGTGCCGGGCGTGCGGGGGGTGCGGCGCTGGGCCGGGGTCCGCGACCAGGACGGCAAGCTGGTCGCGGTGGCCGCCGACGCCTGGTCGTGCCCGCCGGTGGGTTTCCTCGCCGGGGTGGCCACCGAGGCGGCCGTGCGCGGCCGAGGGTACGGCGAGCGGGTGTGCCGGTTCGCCCTCGGCGAGCTGGCCGCCGGGCGCGAGCGGGTCGCGCTGATGGTCGACACCGGCAACCACGCCGCCATCGCCCTGTACGAGCGGCTGGGGCTGCGCGGGCGCCCGCTGGCCGCCGCCGCCCTGGACGGCTGAACGGGCGGGGCCGGGGGGAAAACCGGGTGCGGGGGGCGGTCCCGGCAGGCAGAGTGGACGAAATGATGTCCAGTTTCATACCTGGCCTGGAGCTTTCGCGTGCTTTCTATGCCCAGGTCGTGCGGCCGATCGTGGCCGACGTACCCCACAGTGCCGCGCTGATCGGCGCCGGGTCGGAGGTGCTGGCGTTCGACACCGAACGCTCCACCGACCACGACTGGGGGCCCCGGGTGGTGGTGTTCGTGGCCGGGCACCGGGCCGAGCGGGTCCGGCGCACGATCGCCGACGGCCTGCCCGCCGACTTCGGCGGCTACCGCACCGCGGTGACCGGGGACTGCCACGGTGTGCAGGTGAGCGATCCGGCGACCTGGTTCGTCGACCGGCTGGGGTTCGACCCGTCGCGGGGGGTGAGCGTGCTGGACTGGCTGTCGACCCCCTGGCAGCGGCTGGCCGAGGTCACCAGCGGAGAGGTCTTCCACGACGGCCTGGAGGTCCTGGAAGCGGCCCGTGCCGCGTTGCGCTGGTATCCGCCCGACCTGGAGCGCTACGTGCTGGCCGGGCAGTGGAGACGCCTGGCCCAGCAGGAGGCGTTCCCGGGACGGTGCGGGGAGGTCGGCGACGACCTGGGCTCGGCGCTGGTCACCGCGAGCCTGGCCCGCGACCTGATGCGGCTGGTGGTGCTGCTGCGCCGCCGCTACCCGCCGTACGCCAAATGGCTGGGCAGCGCTTTTGCCCGCCTGCCGGGGACGGCGGAGCTGGGGGAGGCGTTGTCGGCGGCGGGGGCGGCCACCGGCTGGCGGGAGCGAGAAGAGCACCTGGGGGTGGTGTACCGGCGGGTGGCGGCCCTGCACAACCGGCGGGGGGTGGCCGCCGCGCTGGAGGGGGACCTGCGCCCCTACCACCGGCGGCCCTTCCAGGTCCTGGACGCCGGCCGGTTCGCCGACGTCCTGGGCGCCGCCATCACCGACCCCCGGGTACGGGCGCTGCCCGCGGTGGGCTCGATCGACCAGTTCGGCGACGGCACCGACCTGCTGACCGATCCGCGGCGCTGCCGGGCGGCCACCCGCGCCGTCCTGGACCTCTAGACGGTGACCGGTTCCCGATGACGGGCGAGCATGCGCCGCTCGAACCACAAGGTGGCCAGCGGCGGCACCGAGCACACCAGGCCGACGATGACCCAGGCCCGGCTCCAGCGGGCCTGGCGGGCCGCGTACAGCACCGCGGCCAGGTAGAGGACGAACAGGGCGCCGTGCACCGGGCCGAAGATCTTCACACCGAGGTCTCCGGTGGCGGCGACGTACTTGAAGTACATGCCGATGAGCAGTCCCGCCCACGAGCACGCTTCGGCGATCGCCACGTAACGAAACAGGCGCAGTGCGGTCGGCACGGCGAGTACACCTCTCCAACGGGAACGGGGAAGACGCCCGGGAAACGCGGGGCGTCCGGGCGAGGGGGAAACGGCTCCCAGCCTAGAGGCGCGGGGCCCCGCCCGCCCCGCCGGGGCGTGCTCCCCGCTTCGCCCGCAGGGAAGGCGTACGGGGCGTGCGAAGCACTGATCACCGGGTGGGGGCGCCCTTGACCTGAAGTTAACTTCAGCTCCTAGGGTGGTGGTGTCGCGCCGCCACCCGCGCACGCCGGGCGCACGCCGCGGGCGGCCACCGGCGACGACCCCCCGCATGACGAGCACAGAAAACGTGGTGACGTGTGATGAGCATGGAAATGGCGGCCTGGCACTCGCTGTACAGCACGATGCACGCCCCACAGGACCGGCGGCCCTTCTCGGCGGCCACGCTGCGGCGCATCGCCGCCTTCGCCCACCCGCACCGCACCCTGCTCGGGTGGTTTCTGGCGCTGAGCGTGGTCTCGGCGGTACTGGCGGTGGCGACCCCGGTACTGGCCGGGCAGGTGGTCGACGCGATCGTCGGCGGCGCCGCGCCCAGCGTCGTGGCCGCCCTCGCCGCCCTGATCGCGGTGATCGCGGTCGCCGAGGCGGCACTGGGCCTGGTGACCCGCTGGATGTCGGCGAGCATCGGCGAAGGGCTGATCCTGCGGCTGCGCGGCGCCGTCTTCGACCACGTACAGCGCATGCCCATCGCGTTTTTCACCCGCACCCGGACCGGCGCGCTGGTCAGCCGGTTGAACAACGACGTCATCGGCGCCCAGCGCGCCTTCAGCGACACCCTCTCAGGCGTGGCGGGCAACCTGGTGACACTCACCTTGACCCTGGTGGTGATGGTCGGCATCTCCTGGCAGCTGACCGCGCTGGCCCTGGTGCTGCTGCCGGTGTTCGTGCTGCCCGCCCGCTACGTCGGCAGGCGGCTGGCCCGGATGGAACGCGAGGCCGCCGACCACAACGCGGCGATGAGCACCCAGATGACCGAACGCTTCTCCGCCCCCGGCGCCACCCTCGTCAAACTGTTCGGCCGCCCCGCCCAGGAGTCGGCCGAGTTCCTGGCGCGGGCCCGGCGGGTGCGCGACATCGGGGTCCGTACCGCGATGGTGCAGTCGGTGTTCGTCACCGCCCTCACCCTGGTCTCGGCGCTGGCGCTGGCCCTGGTGTACGGGGTGGGCGGCTTCTACGCGTTGCGCGGGCAGCTGGAGCCGGGCGCCCTGGTGGCGCTGGCGTTGCTGCTGACCCGCCTGTACGCGCCGCTGACGGCACTGGCCGGGGCTCGGGTGGAGGTGATGAGCGCCCTGGTCAGCTTCGAGCGGGTCTTCGAGATCCTCGACCTGCGACCGCTGATCACCGACAGGGCGGATGCCCGTACGGTGCCCGAGGGGCCGGTGACGGTGGAGTTCGACGACGTCGGCTTCGCCTACCCCTCGGCCGAGAAGGTGTCACTGGCCTCCCTGGAGGAGGTCGCCACCCTGGACGCGCGCGGCGGCGCGACGGTGTTGCACGAGGTGTCCTTCCGCGCCGAGGCCGGGCAGATGGTCGCGCTGGTGGGCTCCTCGGGAGCGGGCAAGTCGACGATCGCGCAACTGCTGGCCCGCCTGTACGACGTCGACGGCGGCGCGGTACGGCTGTCGGGGGTGGACGTCCGTGACCTGTCGGCCGCCTCGATCCGCCAGACGCTGGGCGTGGTGACCCAGGACGGGCACCTGTTTCACGACTCGATCCGCGCCAACCTGCTGCTGGCCCGCCCCGAGGCCGAGACCGAGGAGCTGTGGCAGGTATTGCGCCGGGCGCGGCTGGCCGACCTGGTCACGGCGCTGCCCGACGGGCTGGACACCGTGGTCGGCGAGCGCGGCTACCGGCTCTCGGGCGGGGAGCGCCAGCGGCTGACCATCGCCCGGCTGCTGCTGGCCCGCCCCCGGGTGGTGGTACTGGACGAGGCCACCGCGCACCTGGACTCCACCTCCGAGGCCGCGGTCCAGGAGGCATTGGCCGAGGCACTGGCCGGGCGGACCGCGCTGGTCATCGCCCACCGGCTGTCGACGATCCGCGCCGCCGACCTGATCTTGGTGGTCGAGGAGGGGCGGATCACCGAGCGGGGCACCCACGCCGCGCTGCTGGCCGCCGGGGGACGTTACGCGCAGCTGCACCGCACCCAGTTCGACCAGCGGGCCACCACCGACGAGCCCGACGCCGCCGTAACCGCCCGCTGACCCCGCGCCGCCGCTACGCGGACACGGGATCAGGGGGAGTGTTCGGCGCGGTCGGCGTTGGCGTGGATGGCGTCACGGATGTAGGCGGCCAGGCCGGTGACCGCGGCCTCGTAACCGGCGGCGAACCGCGGATCGGCGACGTACATCTCACCCAGGCCGCGATGGATGTCGTAGGAGCAGTCGTAACACCAGCGGGTGAGGTGCGCCCGGTGCCTTTCGGCCAGCTCCATCGCCCGCTCACCGGCGGCCGGCAACCCCGCGAGACAGGCGTCGGCGAAGTCACGCACCGTCTGGGCGGCCTCGCCGGTGAACCGGGCCCAGTCGGCCTTGGTCATCGAGGCCATCTTGGCGCGTGACTGCCGCCAGGCGCCGCTCTGCCCCCAGCGCTCGCGCGCCTCCGCGTCGTGCTCTTCGGGAACGAAGTCACCGAAGACCTCGAAACGCTCCTGGGGGGTCAGGGAGATGTTCATGAGGTTCGCCTCCATGGCGTGTTCGACCGCGGCGGCCATCGACCGCAGCCGGTCGATGCGCCCGGTGAGGAGTTCGTGCTGGCGCCGCAGGTGCGCCAGGGTGTCGGCGGCGGGGTCGTCGAGGATGGCGGTGATCTCCTCCAGCGCGAAGCCGAGCTCGCGGTAGAACAGCACGTGCTGCAGACGCTGCAGGTCGGCCTCGGTGTAGCGGCGGTATCCCGCCGCGGTGCGCCGCCCCGGCGAGACCAGCCCGATCTCGTCGTAGTGGTGCAGCGTGCGCACACTGACCGCGGCGACGCGCGCCACCTGCCCGACGGAATAGTCCACCACGCCGTCTTCGGTGTCCGCCGCCTGCCGCATGGTGGTCCCCTCCTTCACCAGGCCAGCCTGCACCCTCACGCTACGGCAGGGTCAAGCTCTCACTACGGGAGGGCGGGGGTGATGTCGATGACGGCCTTGCCGGTGACCTCGCGCTCACGCACCACCCGCACCGCCTCCTCGGCACGCTCCCAGGACCCGCGCCAGCCGACCTGCGCCGACAGCGCGCCCGAGGCGAGCAGACCGGCCAGCAGGCCCAGGTCGGCCCCGACGGCGGCGGCGTCGCCGAAAGAGCTCAACGACCGGGCCTCGCCGGGAAAGAAGGTGGAGCCGGGCGGGAAGACGGCCGGCTCGCCCCCGGCCCAGCCGATGCTCTGCAAGGTGGCCCCCGGGGCCAGCAGCGCCCAGGCGGCCACCAGGTGCGGCCCGCCGACGGTCTCCAGCACCACGTCGACCGGTTCGCCCACCTGCCGCAGGCCGGTGAGGCCGACGACGACCTCGTGGGCCCCCAGCGCGGTCAGGGCGGCGGCGTGGGCGCCGTCGCGGACCGAGGCCAGGACATGGGCACCGGCGCGGGCGGCCAGTTGCACGCCGTAGCGGCCCACGGCGCCACCGGCCCCGGTGACCAGCACCCGCCGCCCCAGGACGGAACCGGCGGCACGCAGGGTACGCAGGACCGTCATGCCCGCCATCGGCAGCGCCGCGGCCTCGGCCAGGGCGGCCCCGCGCGGCAGAGGGGCGACGTCGGCGCTGGAGACCGCCAGGAGCTCGGCCCACGCGCCGGGACCGAAGGCCAGCACGCGGGTGCCCGCCGCCGGGCCGGTGCCGTCGGCGGCGGGTCGGACGACGACTCCGGCCGCGTCGTAGCCGCCCACGTGGCCCGCGGGCAGCTGGGCGAGCATGCCCAGCTCGCCGGGGTTGAGGGAGGCGTGGTGCACCTGGACGAGCACCTGACCGGGACCGGGTTCGGGCTCGGCGGCCTCACCCAGGCGCAGGCCACCGGGGGCGGAGGGGTCGACGACGAGAGCGCGCACGGCGAATACTCCTGACAGGGGATGGGGGCGGCCCACGGGAAACCCCGCACACCGGGCTAACCGGACTAATAGTCCGGTTAGATATCGGCTAATATACGGACTAATGGTCCGGTTGCGCAAAGGGGGAGCGAAGCGATGAACGAACGCGCCGACGCCGCCCGCAACCGCCGCGCCATCCTGCGCGCCACGGAGGAACTCCTGGCCGCCCACGGCGACACCCGCATCTCCCTGGACCAGGTCGCCGCCCACGCCCAGGTCGGCAAGGGCACCGTCTTTCGGCGCTTCGGCAGCCGCACCGGGCTGATGCAGGCCCTGCTACAGGAACGGGCCACACAACTGCGCGAGGCACTGGAGTCGGGACCACCACCCCTGGGCCCCGGCGCACCACCCGCCGAACGCATCGTCGCCTTCCTGGACGCCCTCTCCCAGCTGGCCGCGGGCAACCTCGCCCTGCTCGCCGCCCACGAGCGCTCCTGCGCCACCGACCGCTACGCCGACCCCACCTACCTACGCTGGCACGCCCACCTGGAAACTCTGATCACCCAGGCCCGCTCCGACCTCGACGCCGCCTTCGTGGCCCACGCCCTGCTGGGCATGTTCGACGCCGACCTGGTGCGCCGCCTCACCGCAGAGGGCGACCCCGGCAGGTTCGCCCGCTCGCTACGGCAACTGGTGGGAGAACTCCTGACCTGACCGGGACCGGCCGACGCCGACGGCCACCGCGTGACGGACCGCAGCGAGTCCCCGCACGCGCCGCGCCCAGCAGGGCACCGTCGCCCGCCCCCGCCCGCGCGTGGTGCCTGTGCCCTTGCGTCTTTCTGACACCCCGGCACCTCAGGGGTCACTCAACCGTGAGGACGAGCTTTCCCGGCGCGTTGCCCGCCGCCAGGTCACCCACCGCCGCAGAAGCCTCGGCCAGGGGGTACGTACGCCCGACGGCCGGTCGCACGGCCCCGGCCTCGATGAGGTCACGCAGCGCCTCCAGATCGGCGGTGCGGGTCAGCGCGATCAGCGAGTCCAGGCGCTGACGCGTGAACGGGGTGAGCAGCCGGACGGCCAGCAACCGGCCGACCCCGCCGAACCACCGGCCACCGCCCTCACCGCCGACGATGACGAGCCGGCCGCGCTCGGCGAGCAGCCCGCGCAACTGCGCCAGCGGCCGGATACCCGCGATGTCGACGATCAGGTCGTAGGTCCCGGTGAGCGGCTCGCGCGTGTAGTCGATGACGGCCTGAGCACCCAGCGACCGGACGAGACCGGCCTTGGCCGTGCTGCACACGGCGGTGACGTGGGCGCCGCCGGCGACCGCGAGCTGCGTCGCGAAACTGCCCACTCCGCCACCGGCACCGATGACCAGCACCCTCTCACCGGCGCCGACCCGGCCGACGGCCCGCAACGCGGTCACCCCCGAGACAGGGACGGCCGCCGCCTCGGCGAAACTCACATTGGCGGGCTTGCGGGCGAGCTTACCTGGGCGGGCGAGCGCGAACTGCGCGTACGCACCGGTCGCCTCGCCGTACACCTCGTCGCCGGGGCGAAACGCGCTCACGTTGGCGCCGACGGACTCCACGACACCGGCCACGTCCATACCCGGCACCCGGTTGCGGGGCCGACGCAGGCCGAAGCCGAGGCGGCCGACGAGCGGCAGCCCGGTCATGACATGCCACACGCCGTAGTCGACGCCGGCCGCGTGCACCCGGACCAGCACATCATCGGCACCGGGCGCCGGAATCGGCACCTCACCGAGGCTCAGCATGTGCGGCGGGCCGTACTCGTCCTGGACGATCGCCCTCATGAGGGGTCTCCTTCGATGTCAGGGGAGTGGAGGACGCCGTCGCATCCGGCCCGGAACACCCGGGCGACGCGAACGCCATCTCCAGCGAGGGGGAGTAGCGACCCGGTCCGGTCGCGATGTCGCGATTCGGCTGGTTCGGCCTGGCCCGCGTCCGTAGGCGTCGGCGAGCGGGCCCGGGAGGGGCGCCACGGAGATCACGTACGCGCCGACGAAGAGCACGATCATCACCCGGGCGAACTTTTCCCCGAAGGCCATGCCCGCTCCTCATGTAAAACAAAGCCGACATCAACCAATGTAAAACGCCCTGGACATCATGTCAAAGTTTATTTACATGCCCGGCCGAGGTCCCCCTGGCCTCCGGCGCGGCGTTACTCCACAACCCACCGGACGGAACAGGGCAAGGGCCGAACCCAAAGCAGACGCCTGACCGCAGGCCAGAGCCACACCCGTCGAATTTTCGACCAGAACCCCAGGGACCCCCAGCCAGAGGCCCCCGCCGCGCCCAACCCGCCGAACATCCGGTCGGCGGACCCCGTACCGGCGGGCCAGCAGGCACTCAGCCCGACGCGGGACCGCGCAGCAACGGATGCGAGCGCATCGCCACCTCCAGCTCCCCGGGCAGCTCATCGCGGTAACGCCCCAGCGTCGCCAGATCACTGTGCCCCAGCACCCGCCGCACCGCGTCCATGTCCACCGCGTCGGCCAGCAGGTGAGTAGCCGTGGTGTGCCGCAACCCATGCGGCGTCACCGAACGACGACGATCGGGATCCACCATCCGCTGCACCCGGTCGATCACCGCCTGCACATCCCCCCGCGCCAGCCGCCGACCCCGCCACGACAACAACAACGCCTTGTCGGAGGAGACCATCCGCCCATGCAGCAGGTAAGCCTCCAGCACCAGCGCGACATCACCGGGCAGCGGCACATCCCGCGTCTTGCCCCCCTTACCGAAGATCCGCCAGTAACGCACCCCGTCGTTGGTGTAGAAATCCTCCACATTGGCCCGGACCAGCTCCGACACCCGCGGCCCCATCGTCGACAACATCAACACGATCAGCCCGTCACGCAACTCGGTGTGCTGATCGCGCCGCCGCGCCCGCACCGCACCCGCCACGGGCACCGCCACCTCGGCCACCCCACCACCCTTAGGGTCGCCCCCCAGCTCACGCGCCGCACCGATCAGCCCCCGCGCCTGCTCACGGGTCAACGCCCGCCGCTCCGGCCGCAGCCCCCCACGCTCCCTGGCCGTCACCGTCGCCATCGCCATCGGATTGACCTGCACCCACCCCGCCAGCACCGCGTGCTTGAACAACGCCGAGATCGACCGCCGAAACCGCGCCTGGGAGGAGGCCGACTGCAACGCCCCCGCCCTCTCCTCGGGCCGCGAACGCCGCCGCCCGTCGGGCTTACGAGCGAAGGCCAGCAGAACGGCGTCCACATCCTCACCGGTCAGGTCGTCCAGGACCACCTGCTCACCCGCCAGATCCACGAAGGTGGCCACATCACGCGCGTACACCTCGGCCGTCGACATCGACAGCGCGCCGGTCAGGGTCTTGGCCCGAACCAGCTCCACGTAACGATCGGCCGACTCGCCCACGCTGAGACGATTCAGATCAGCTGGCCGCATGATCCCGGCGACACCCCTCCCGCATCCGGGCCGTCGTCAACGGCCGCTCACCCGCCACCAGTGCCACATCCCCGCCCGCCGAAACACCACCCGAGCCCACCCGCCACGCCGCCGTCATCGAAAACAGCCCGAACGACACCGCCGGTCACGAGCGCGGGGGAGACGGGGGAGCGGCCCGCCCGCCGGGCCACCGATCATGTTCATCCCCCCACGGTAGACGAATGCCCGCCCCCCGCAGGGCTCGCGAGAAAACTCCCCCCACCCCGGGCGCGACCCGCCACGTACCGGGGGAGAGGGACCCCCTTCCGCCCACCCCGGGCCCATCGGCGGCCAGCCGCTTTCTACGGTCCGCACGACGCGCACGCCATGTGTCGGGCATCGGGTGCGGTACGGCGGGGGAGAGGCGTCCGTGAGGTTTTCCCTCGGAGGAAATCCAGGCCACTCATCCGAGCAGGTCGGAAGTCATAAATGCCTACAAATCACCCAGGCCGCAAACAACACGAAACCGGCGTGAACAATGTGTTACGGCCTGCACACACCCCTACCGAACCACCACGCCAACCGGGAAGCTGACCTCATTCCCCGCCCTCAGGCAGCCCCAGGGAGGACGTACATGCTCAGGCGCACCCGGTTGTTCGGCCGCAAGACCCGCGTCACCTTCGCCCTGCCCGCCGACCAGCCCTCCGGCACCGTCAGCGTCGTCGGCGACTTCAACGACTGGCAGCCCGGTCTCCACGAGATGCGCCGCCGACGCAACGGCACCCGTACCATCTCGGTCATCCTGCCGCCCGGAGTCCACCGATTCCGATACCTGGCCACCGGCGGCCTCTGGTTCGACGACGACACCGCCGACCACATCGACCACCACAGCAGCGTCATGCATCTGTGAACCCGGCGGCCGGGCAGATCCTCCGGGACAACCCCGCCGAAGATCGTGTGGAGATGATCGATTTTCGCTGGGACGAAGTCGTGTGCGAGGTCGCGGTCGCTAAGGCGGATTGATATGGATTGATGCCGCTTCGTAGGGCTTGATTCGGGACAATCTTTAACCGTACAGAATTGAGCTTCTGTACGGTTAAAGGTGTTTTGTGCTGATAGGGGCTACTCGGTGTGCCGTGCGGGTTTTTACCCGCCGTGTGTCCCTGTTATGGCATGACGGAAAGCGGTGCGGCTTTCTTCCGGGTGCGCCACGGCGTCCGGGCTCCTTTTCCGTGCATGATCACCCCCGCTTGATCGTTTCGCCAAACAAGATCCACAAGCCGTCGAGCCGCCCAAAATGATCAAGAGGTGGCGAGGTCTCGCCGGGTGTGAGGCTGTCCCGCCTCGAGTGACCTGCCCACCAAAAGGCGCTCGGTGATCGTGGCCGTTTCAAACAATCTGCTTATCCGAGCGATTTGTCTCATTTGACCTATTCCCTGGGCGTCTTCTTTCTGCGGCTGTTTGGTGGCAGTGGCTGTCATCGTCCGCAGGATCGGCGCCTAGACCGCTCCCCCGTGTCGTCAGGATGAATACTCGCTTTGACGGACGAATATGGGCAGATCAGCGCTTGTCTCAGGCTCGGCGCCCAGGTGCCTCTCCCCCGGACCTCTGTCGTGCTGGGCCCCGACCTCCTGGCCGCCAGGTCCGGGGCCCAAAGGGAGCGCACCCGGGCCGGAGCGGTGTCCGTCCCGGCCCGGGTGCGCTCCCGGCAGGTGCCGGGCGGGGTGGTCAGGAGGCTGTGACGGTCGGGGCGTCGGCCGGTTTGGGGTCCGGCGTGCTCGCTGGCATCCGGTCCACCTTGTGCTTCGGCTTGCCGTCGGTCGGCAGTTGTTCCACCTGGTCGGCGGGCGGGGCCGTGACCGTCACCGGGGTGCCGAAGTCCTCGAAGTCCAGGACGTTTCGCTGGCCGGTGTCGCCGAAGACGACTTCCAGGCGCCGGACCCGTCCCTGGTCGTCCACGTTCACGGCTCCGGTGATGTCCGTCGACCCGTTCACGATCTGCTTGAGGCCGGGCTCGCCCTCGTCCTTCAGTGAGAACGTGAACCTCTGGCCGCTCCAGCCCTGGCCGGAGGCGGAGCCGTTCTCACGGACGTCGGTGGCCGAACGGAGGCGTCGCAGGGCCGCCTGGGGGTCCAGCGGGGCGAGCTTGACCAGGGCGACGGCCTGCGGGGCGTTCTTCAGCTCTTCGTCGATGCGCGGGGAGACCATCCAGGTGCCTTCGCGTTGCTGGCGGACGTACATCAGGTCGCCGATGAACCGGGTTTCTGCGCCGTCGGCGGCCCTGGTGATGACGCCGACGCGCTGGGCGGGGTCGAAGGCGCCGTCGAAGGTCTTGGCGCCGCTGGTGCTGTGGATCCGGTAGCTCTCCCGGCTGGTGTTCTCGGCGGCGGCGGCCACCTGGGCCTGTGCCGAGGGCTGGCTCGCGGGCAGGAACAGTGCGACCACCCCGACCGCGGCCGCGACGCCTATCGAGGCGATCGGGACCAGGATCCGGGCCGGTCCGCGTCTCGGGGCCGCCGGTGTCGGTGCCGGTGGCGCGGGCATGAGGTCGATGCCCGCCGGGCGGTCCTCGGTGGCCCTGGCGAGCAGTGCGCGGATTTCTCTTTCGTTCATGGACGGCTCCTCGTGGTGGTGTTTCATCGGATCCCACTCCCCTGGGCCTCGGTTCGGTTGACCACGGTGTCCGGTGAGATCATCCGGCGCATCGCGCGCAGGCCGCGATGCGTGTGGGTTTTGACGGTTCCGGCCGAGCAGCCCATCAGGTCGGCGACCTCTGTTTCCGGCAGGTCCACGAAGAAGCGCAGTACCAGGGCCGTGCGTTGCCTGGTCGGTAGTCTGGCCAGCGCGTTTCGGACTTCTTCGGCCACTGCCCGGGCCTCTCCCCCGTCCCCGGAGCCGTCTCCGGGGACGGGCAGGTCGGGCAGGTCGGCGCGTGGGATCTCCCGGCGCCATCGGGCGCGCCACCAGGATCGGTGGGTGTTGACCAGGATGCGGCGCAGGTAGGCGTCCGGTTCGCTGCTGGTGTCCAGCCGGTGCCATACCCGGTACAGCTTGCCGAGGCAGGACTGCAGCAGGTCCTCGGCCGTGTGCCAGTCCCCGGTGAGCAGGACGGCCGTTCTCAGATGGTGGTCGCCCCGGTGTCGTACGAAGTCGGCGAAGTCCGCGTCCACCCGGTCTCCTCTCGTCGGTGAAAGCCACCCCTGACACTCTTTGGGGCACACCCCGGGTTGACCGGAAAGAACGTGAAGTATCGAGAGATTTCCGCTACGTACGGCAGTCGCTTCGGGCGGGTGGCCTGGCGAGGGGACGCGGCCGGTGGTGGGCGGCGTCCGGACGGGGGTGACGGCTGGGGACTCGCCGTCGTGGACATCGCCGCCGACGCCTCAGTCGTCGGGCCGGGGTCTCCCCCGGGTCGCCGTACGGGGCTCGTCGCTCGAGGATTGCCGTCCTTGACGGTGTTGCCAATCCGCCGCGATATTAGGTTAGCTTTACCTGATTTGTCGTTGAGCTGGGAGGTTTTCTGGTGCCTCGTCGCGCGGGGCGGGTGCGGCCTTCAGGAGCCGGGGCCGTCGAGCAGGTTTCGGAGGATCTCCTCGTCGCCGGGCTCAAGGCTGCTCACGAACCGCCGCAGTACCGAGGCCCGGTCGGCCTCTTCCGCGAGGAGGCGGTTCATGTGCGCGGCGACCAGGCCCGCCGCGTCCGCGATCGCGGTGTAGCGGAAGGCCTTGCCGTCGCGTTCGCGTGTCGCGGCGCCCTTCTTGGCCAGCCTGTTCAGGGTGGTGATCACTGTGCTGTAGGTGAGGCCCGCCGGGGCGCCGATGCGTTCGAGCACCTCGCCGGTCGTGAGTGGCCCGGTGGAGGCGGACAGGATGGTGATGACCTGTGCTTCGAGCTGTCCGGCCCGTCTTCTGGGCGCGGCGGGCTCGACGGGCGCGACGGGCTCGGGAGGCTCGGGGGCCGGGGGCCGACGGTCTGTCACTCGCTGGATTCTATTCGTCTTCACGGCACCGGCCGCCGAGGCGGGTCGTTGCCCGGGGCGGTTCGAGCGGCGGAGCGCGGGAGTGTTTGATCATTTCGTCTGGTCCGTCGTGGTGGTGCCGGTGGTGGTGGTCGCTCTCACGGCGTTTCTGGCCGAGCGGCTGCCGCCGTCGCCCGCCGCGGAGGTCCTCGCCTTCTCGGCCGCCGGGGCGGCGCTGGCCAGTCTGCTCAACCTGGTGGTGTTCACCGTGAAGGCGGCGGCGGAGGTTCCGCTGGTCGCCGGTCTTTTCGGGTGGTCGCATCAGGTCGTGGCCGACGACACCGGTCACGTGCGGTGGGTTCCGTGGTTGTGTGTGTTTTTGCTGGTGTCGGCCACGGTGGCCGTCTGGGGGGTGGTGAGGCGTCATCGCGGCGGGCGTTCGCGGGTGCGGCGGCTCACCGAGGTCGCGGCTCACGGCCAGGTCGTCGTGGTGCGCAGTGAGGAGATCGAGGCGTTCGCCGTGCCGGGCAGGCCCGGACGCGTCGTCGTCACGACCGGGATGAGGGCGATCCTCACCGACGGGCAGTATGAGGCGCTGCTGGCTCATGAGCGGGCGCATCTGGAGCAGGGGCATTTCAGGCTGGTGTTGCTGAGTGATCTGGCCGGTGCGGTCCATCCCGCGCTTCGGTGGGTCTCCGCCCGCGTCGGCTACCTTGTCGAGCGTGCCGCCGACGAGCACGCGGCCTCGGTGCTGGGAGATCGTGAGGTCCTTGCCAGGGCCATCGGCACGGCGGCTCTGGCCGCCGGTGGGCGGCCGGTGCTCAAGCCCGGTGTTTTCGTGTCCTTCGCCAGGCCCGGCCACCCCGGTGCGATACCGCGCAGGGTCGCCGCGCTTCTCGGCCGTCAGGGGCGTCGGCGCCGTGTGTGGCCGGCCGCGATTCCGGCCGTCTTGGCGGTGAGTTCGCTCGTGTGGACCGGGGAGGCCCTGTACGACCTGGTCGAGCTGCTCGTTTTCGCGTACGGGGCGCGTGGCTGAGGCTGGGCCGGTGGCGGTTCGGGGCTGGAGCAGGTGGGTCTCGTCGGTGTAGGTGTGCGGGAGGTTCTTCAGCAGGGCCGTTCCGTGTTCCGCGTTCTGCGTGAAGCCGGGCGAGCAGGTTCATGATCTCGGTTCCGGTGCCGAGGGCTGAGGTGATCTCGTCGCAGAGCAGTGGTGTCCGGCCGGGCGTGATTCCTCGCGGGGTCGAGGGCCGGGATGGGGACACCACCGGACCCCGAGAGCGAGGTTAGCCTATGCTAAGTTTTAGCGCGTGTAAAAGTACGCTCCCCCGCATGCGCCGCTTCGCCACCTGCCTGGCCGCCCGCTCCCCCGTCCTTTCCCGAGACGGTACGCGGCCGTGAACCCCGACTCCCCCGCCCTCAAGCGGCGCACCGCCGCGCCCGTAGCCTGAACAGGAGCATCATGTCCGTCATCGCCCGTCTCACCGTCGGTGTCCTCGCACTGGCCGGCCTGGCCGCCTGCTCGGCCGAAAGCCCTGACCCGGCCGGTTCCGCCGGGGCGCGGCAGCCGGGGAAGGTCGCGGTCGCGGCCAGCGACACCCGGTGCGAGGTGGCCGTCTCCGAGGTCGCGGCCGGGACCAGCACGTTCGCCGTCAGCAACGGCGGCAGCAAGGTGACGGAGTTCTACGTCTACGCCGCCGGTGACCGGGTCATGGCCGAGGTGGAGAACATCGCGCCGGGCCTGACCCGCGAGCTCATCGCCGAGTTGCCCGCCGGGGCCTACGAGACGGCCTGCAAGCCCGGCATGGTCGGCAAGGGCATCCGTGGCCCGCTGAAGGTCACCGGCGAGCACAAGCCGCTCACCGCCGACGCCAAACTCGCCGAGGCGACCGCGGGCTACAAGCGCTACATCAAGAGCCAGGGCGAAACGCTGCTGGTCAAGACGCAGGAGTTCGTCGACGCGGTCAAGGCCGGGGACATCGACAAGGCCAAGGAGCTCTTCCCGATCTCGCGTACCTATTGGGAGCGGATCGAGCCGGTCGCGGAGATCTTCGGTGACCTCGACCCGGCCATCGACGCCCGCGAGGCCGACCTGGCCGAGGGGGAGGAGTGGACCGGCTTCCACAAGATCGAAAAAGATCTCTGGATCACCAAGGACATCGGTAAGGACGGCCCCGTCGCCGACAAGCTGATCGCCGACGTCAAGACCATCGTGGACAAGGCCAACGCGGCCGAGCTGACCCCGCTCAACCTGGCCAACGGTGCCAAGGAACTGCTCGACGAGGTCGCCACCGGCAAGATCACCGGGGAGGAGGACATCTGGTCGCACACCGACCTGTGGGACTTCGCCGCCAATCTCCAGGGTTCCAAGGCCGCGGTCCAGTCGCTGCGCCCGGTCCTGGAGGAGCGCGCCGCCGGTCTGGTGAAGACGCTGGACGAGCGGTTCGCCGCCGCCGAGGCGGAGCTGGGCACCCACCAGAAGGGCGACGGCTGGAGACTGCACAACGAGCTGTCCAAGGCGGAGCTGAAGAGGCTGTCCGACGTGATCAACGCGCTGGCCGAGCCGATCAGCGAGATCGCGCCGATCGTGGCGAAGTAGGGGTCATGAGCGAACGGATCAGCCGCAGGACGATGTTCGGTCTCGGTGCGGCCGGGGTCGCGGTCGCCGGAGGCGGCGCGGTCGCCGCGCGTTCCTGGTTGCGGGAGCCGTCCGCCGCGCACGCCGCGTCCACCGAGGACTACGCCTCCCTGAGCCGGATCGCCCCCACCCTTTCCACCGTCTCGGGCTACAACCGCGACACCTGGCAGGTCACCACGGCGAGGGTCGGTGCCGTGCTCGGCCGCAAGAGCCAGGCCGACGCCCTGGTCGCCGAGGTGGAGAACGCCATCCTCGCCGCCAAGACCGCCAACCCCGGCTTCGCCGGCCGTACCTTCACCATCGGCCCGGTCACCGCGGAAGGCGTGATCAACACCGTCAACAGCCCGGCCGACGCCTCGGCGCTGTTCATGTCCCAGCTCGGCCTGACGCTCTCGCCGAAGGTGGCCGCACTGCCGAAGGGCGCCTTCCCCGGGCGCGCGATCGTCAGCCCGGAGCTGATCGAGGCCATCGACGCCGACGTCGTGATCCTCACCTTCAACAGCCCGCAGGCCCGCGCCAGGCTTGAGGCCGACGAGCTGTTCAAACGCCTGCCCGCCGTGCGCCGGGGCTCCTACATCGCCCTGGACCTGCCGACGGCGATCGCCATGGGTTTCCCCTCCGCGCTGAGCATCCCCTACGTCCTGGAGAAAAGCGTGCCGCTGATCGCCGCGGCGCTGAGGACCTGAACCGGACCCCGGCCCCTTCGGCCGGCCGGGTCAGCGGTGCCGCGGGGGGCCGGTCCGGGACCTGCGGACGCTCAGGCGGATCAGCGGCGGCGCCAGGAAGGCCATCACGAAGAGCCGCAGGCCCTGCACGCTGGAGATCAGCGGCAGGTTCGCATGCGCGCAGGAGGCCGTCGCCAGGACCGCGTTGATCCCGCCCGGCGTGGTGGCGAGATAGGTGTCGCCGAACGGGGTGCGGGTGAGGGCGGAGACCGCCCAGGCCAGGGCCGCGCACGCGGCGCCGACGGCCAGCGTGCAGGCCAGCGCGGCGGGCAGGACCCGGCGCAGGTGCCGTACGGTCCGCCGGGAGAAGCGCAGGCCCACATCGAGCCCGACCATGGTGAACAGCAGGGTCCGCAGCAGCCCGCTGGGGGCGAACCCGGGCGCGAGACCGCTCACGGTGAGGGCGGCCGACACCAGCATGGGGCCCATCGTGGCCGGGCTGGGCAGTCTCAGGAGAGAGCCCAGCAGCACCCCGAGCGGCGCGATGAGCGCGAGCGCGAGCAGGCCCCCCGCCTGGTCGTGGCCGCCGACCAGGTGCCAGGGGCCGCCGTCACCACCCGGCGCCCCGCCGCCTTGCTGCGGCCGGGCGGAGATCCAGGTCAGCAGCAGCGGCGTGCTCGCCACGATGAGACCCAGCCGCAGATACTGCATGAACGCCACCAGGCGGCCGTCGGCGCCGAGGTCCTCGGCGCAGGCGACCGCGGTGGCCGACCCTCCGGCGATCATGCCGAGGGTGGCGGTGGCCCGGTCCACCCCGCCGAAGCGGACCATGGCGGCCGCGGCCACCTGGCAGAGCAGGAGCGTCACCACGGTCACCGCGGCCAGGGGCGCGATCGAGCCGGCCACCTGGCCCAGTGCCGGCGGGTCCAGGTAGGTGCCCATCAGCACCCCGAGCAGCACCTGCGCGGCGCGGCCGAGCGCGGCGGGGACGCGTTCACGCGCCAGGCCGCTCAGCGCGGCCGCCAGCCCCAGCAGCAGCGGTATCAGGAGGTGCGGGGAGGGCAGGGCCGGTTCGCCCAGCTCACCGGCCGCCACGGTGACCGCCAGGACCGCCGCCCACCCCAGGAGCCCGGCGATCCGGCGGGTGAGGCCACGGGAGGCCGCGCGGGCCGGGTTCACGTCCCGCCGCCCTCCGCGGCGGCCTCGGCGGTGCCGGTTTTCGCGGTGGCGGTCAGGTAGAGCACGAAGCCTGCGATCGTGAGCAGGAAGAGCGCGCTGGTCACGACGGCCCCCAGGCCGAGGCCGCCGTCGACGCGGGCCTGGGACAGGTAGTCACCGGCCGAGGCGCCCAGCGGCCGGGTCAGCACGTAGGCGATCCAGAAGCTGAGGACCGCGTTCAGCCCGGCGCCGAAACGGGCGAGGGCGACGAGCGCGATCAGCGCGCCGAACGCGAGCGCCGACACCCCGTACCCCAGGCTCAGCCCTTCCGCGGCCAGGTCGCCCGCCGCGGTGCCCAGGGCGAAGGTGAACAGGATCGCCGACCAGTAGAAGGCCTCGCGCCGGAGGGTGAAGATGGTGTGGATGGACAACGTTCTTTCGCTGGCGTACCAGGCGGCGAAGGTCACGGCCAGTGCGACGCCGAAGACGACGGTGGCCGTCTGCAGGGGGACGCCGAGGTTGTCGACGAGATTGTCGGTGATCAGCGTGCCGACGACGCTGATCAGGATCACCGCGAGCCAGTAGACCCCCGGGATGTACCTCCTGGCCCCGAACTGCAGGGCCAGTGCGATGACCAGCAGGGCGCCCATGATGTAGGTGGTGGTGGTCAGGCCCAGGCCCAGGTCGGCGTTCAGGAAGTCGGCCGCCGTCTCGCCCACCGTGGTGCACAGGACTTTGATGATCCAGAAGGAGAGCGTCACTTCCGGGACCTTGTTCAGCGGCTTCGCATGAGGTGTCATCGCGCCAGGCTGACACGGTTCACCTGAACACAACCTGACTGCGTTTCCTCCATAAGGGCAGGTCGGACGGCCGCCGCATACCCTGGGGAGTGGACGGGACCCGCCGGTCACCGGGAAGGGGGATGGTCGTTTGGCGCCGAGTGTCGCCATCGTCGAGGACGATCTGGCCCTGCGGGCCGGTCTGAGCCGCGGCCTGCGCGAGGAGGAGTTCGAGGTCCGCCTGTCGGTGGCCTGCGGGGCCGACCTGTTGCGGGCTCTGAAGGAGCCCTCCCCCGACGTGTTCGTCATCGACATCGGCCTTCCCGACGTCGACGGCCGTGACCTGTGCCTGGCCCTGCGCGCCCGCGGCGTGCACGCGCCGGTCCTGCTGCTCACGGCGCGCGCCGGCATCACCGACCGGCTGTCGGGCTTTCAGGCGGGCGCCGACGACTACCTGCCCAAGCCGTTCCACTTCGAGGAGCTGGTGGCGCGGCTGCGGGCCCTGCTGCGGCGCGCGGGCCAGGCCGCTCAGCCGCCCTCCGGCCTGCGCCTGGACCCCGCGGCGCACGAGGTGCGCTACCAGGAGCGGGGGGCCGCTCTCACCCCGACGGAGTTCCGGCTGCTCGCGGCCCTGCTGGCGCGCCGCGGGGAGGTCGTCCGCCGCCATGCGCTGATCGCGGCGGCCTGGCCGCCGGGGGCGATCGTCCACGACAACACCCTGGACGCCTATGTCGTACGGCTTCGCCGCAAGCTCGACGGCATCGGCCAGGCGTCGGCGATCACGACGGTCCGCGGCGTCGGATACGCGGCCGGGTGATCCGCCGCCGGCTCGTCGTCACCGCGAGCGCGGCCCTCGCCGCCGCCCTCGCCGTCTTGACCATGGGTTTCTACCTGCTGCTCTCCTGGCAGCTGGAAAGCGGCGCCGACGGTGTCCTGCGGGCCCGGGCCGCAGCGGCGGCGGCCACCGTGACGACCCTGCGGGGGCGGCTGAAAGTCAGCGAGACGCCCTACGACGAGGTTCTCGACCGCGGGGTGTGGGTGTTCGACGCCGCCGGAGCCCCGGTCAGCGCACCGCTCGTCCCCGGCCCCCTGGACGCGCCCGCCCGCGAGCTGGGCACGGTCTCGCGTCCCACCTTCCGTGACTTCGGCCATGACCTGAGGATGCTGGCGATCCCGCTGCACGAGCCTCCGGCGCCTGACGCGGTCGTGGTGGTCGCCCTGTCCCTGCTCCCCTACGAGAACGCCGAGCAGACCGCGCTGATCGGCGCGCTCGTCTTCGACGTGCTGGTCCTCGGGCTCAGCGCCCTGCTCGTGCGGCGCTCGGTGATCCAGGCCCTGCGGCCCGTCGCCCGGATGACCGCCCAGGCGGCCCGCTGGTCCGAACGCGACCTCGACCGCCGATTCGGCCTCGGCCCCGCCCGCGACGAGCTGACCGGCCTGGCCGCGACGCTGGACGGCCTGCTCGGCCGGCTCGCCGCCGCGCTGCGCCACGAACAGCGCCTCACCGCCGAGATCGCCCACGAGTTGCGCACTCCGCTCGCCCAGCTGCGCCTGAACACGGAGGTGGCCCTGCGCAAAGACCGCCCGGCCGCCGAACTCCAGGAGGTGCTGCGAGAGGTCCTCGACGGGACCGACCGGATGGCCGCCGCCCTCGACACCCTGATCGGCCTGGCCCAGCGCAGCATCGACCCCGGCGCTGGGACGGCCACGGTCGCCGAGATCGCGGCGGACGCGCTGCGCGCCTGCCGGGCCCGGGGCCGGGAGATCCAGCTCGACACCGGGCCCGCCGCCGCCCTGGTCGTCGGCTGCGATCGCGAGGTCGTCGGGCGGATGCTCCAGCCGCTGCTGGACAACGCGCTGCGCTACGGCCGGTCGGCGGTGCTGCTGCGGGTGCGCCGATGCGGCGAGGAGGTGGTGGTCGCCGTCGGCGACGACGGCCCCGGTTTCGATGCCGGTGAGCTGGAGGCCGTCCTGGCCCCCGGCGCCCAGGGGCGGGCGACCGCGCCCGGCCAGGGCGCCGGGCTGGGGCTCGCGCTGGCCCGCAGGCTGGCCGAGGCCGGCGGCGGCACCCTGACCCCCCGGGTCTCCCCCCAGGGCGGCCTGATCGAGCTGCGCCTCCCGCTGGCCTGAGCCCGCCGGGGATCAGGCCAGGTCAGGTTTCCGCCGACGGTGACAGCAGCAGGCTGAAGATCGGCGGTGAGGCGCGGCGCAGCAGGAGCCGTCCCGCCTCGGCCTCGGCCAGGGAGCGGGCCAGCGCCAGGCCGATGCCGTGCCCGTCGTCGGCGGCGGAGCGGCGCGCGAACGGGTCGGCCTCCTCCAAAACGCCTTCCCCCTGGTCGCAGACCTCGATGGCGAGGGCGTCCCCGACCTCGGTGACGTCGACGCGGACCTCCCCCGCCCCGTGCACGAGCGCGTTGTCGATGAGCACCCGCAGGATCTGCCGTACCGCGGGCAGTGAGGCGACCACCGAGGGCAGCTCCGCCGGTACGGTGATGGTCAACCGGCGGCCCTGGGCCGCGAGCCTGCCGTGCCAGTCCGAGCGCACCTCCTTCAGCAGGGCGGCCACGTCGAGGGGTTCGGAGGCGGTGCGGGTGTCGCGGGTCAGCCGGACGAGGTCGTCGATGATGGTGTGCAGGCGCTGGCCGCGCTGGACGGCGACGGCGACGGTGCGCCTCAGGTCGGCGCCGGGCCGGGTGAGGGCCGACTCCAGGCCGAGAAGCAGGCCGGTGAGCTGGGTGCGCAGCTGGTGGGAGACGTCGGCGCTGAAGGAGCGCTCGCGGTCCAGGACGTCGCCCAGGCGGCGCGCGGTGGCCGCCAGCGCCTGCCCGGCGGCGTCGGCCTCGCTGATGTCCGAGCGGGGCGGCCTGATGGAGAAGTCCCCCTCGCCGAGCGCCTGGGCGGCTTTGGTCAGGTGCTCCAGCGGCGCGGCCAGGCGCGCCGACTGGCGCAGTCCGTAGGCGGCGGCCAGCGCGAGGGCCAGGGCGGCCAGGCCGGCCATCAGCAGCCACGCCAGGTGGATCCGCTCCTCGACGCCCTCGTACGGTGTGGCGACCCGGACGACGCCGAGCTGGGTCTCGTCGGTGGGGATCGGCGCGGAGGCGACGAGGAAGCCGGCCTCGGCGCCCTCGTGGGGGTGTCCGTAGGCGGCGTCGGCGACCAGGGCGGAGACGGCGGGGCCGCCGCCGTGCAGGAGGTGGCCGGAGGTGGAGTAGACGCCGACCGTCAGCCCTGCGGGCACCCCGGCCGGTAAGGTGATCGCCCGCGCGCCCTTCTCGACGTCGTCGTCGGGGATGGCGGCGGCGATCCAGGTGGCGTCCCGGCCGAGCGCGGCCATGGTCTCGCCGCGGTAGAGGTGGCTGACCGCGACGGCGAGCGGCACCGCGAACAGCACGACGGTGAACGTCGCCACGGCCGTGATCGCGGCGAGCACGCGCCGTCGCAACGGAGCAGGTCGCGGCGGGGTCGAAGGCACCGGGCCAGGATCGCAAGTCGAAGGTAAACGCCACGCTAACCTTACTTTTCGTATCGTCGAACTCACTATGAGTAACGAGAATCTGGTGCGGCTGCTGCTGCTCAATCAGTTCACGATCAAGCTCGGCTTCAACATGCTGATGCCCTACCTGGCGTTCCACCTGACCCACCAGCTCGATCTCGCGGCCTGGGTGGTCGGGCTGGTGATGGGGGTGCGCAACGCGAGCCAGCGCGGGATGGCGCTGGTCGGCGGCTACCTGGCCGACCGGCTGGGGGCGCGCGCCACGGTGGTGGGCGGATGCGCGCTGCGCGCGGCCGGGTTCGCGCTGCTCGGCTTCGCCGACGGCGTCTGCGCCCTGGTGGTGGCGTCGGTGGCGACCGGGTTCGCCGGGGCCCTGTTCGATCCGGGGACGCGCTCGCTGCTGGCCGTCGCCGCCGCGGACCGGCGGGTGCGGGTGTTCGGCTGGTTCAACATGGCCGGGCAGACGGGGCTGCTGCTCGGCCCGCTGGCGGGGCTGGCCATGGCGGGACTGGACTTCCGGGCGGTGGCGCTGGTCTCGGCCGGGGTGTTCGTGCTGCTCACCGCCCTGCAGGGGGCCTGCCTGCCGTCCGTGGTCCCCGAATTGCGCCGTGAGCGCGGCGGGTGGCGGGCCGTGCTGGGCAACCGGTCCTTCTGGCACCTCTCGCTGGCGATGTCGGGGGCCTACCTGCTGTCCTTCCAGGTCTACCTGACGCTCCCCCTGGCCCTGGGCCAGGCGTTGGGCGTACGGCGGGAGCTGGGCGTGGGGGTGATGTTCGCGCTGTCGGCGCTCCTGGTCATCACCCTGCAGGGGCGCGTCGGCGCGCGGGCGGCCCGCACGATGACCGCGCCGCGCGCCATGAGCGGCGGCCTGCTGGTCATGGGGCTGGCCTTCGTCCCGCTCGCGGCGACGACCGGCGTGGACCTCTCCGGCGTCCCCGGGCACCTGTGGTGCCTCGCCATGGCACCGGCGCTGGCCTCGGCCGCGCTCCTGGCGCTGGGCACCATGCTGATCCACCCGTTCGAGATGGAGGTGATCGTCGCGATGTCCGGCGGACGGCTGATCGCCACCCACTACGGGCTGTACGCCACCGTGTCGGGCATCGGGGTCACGGCCGGCAGCGTGCTGACCGGCACGCTGTGGGACGCCGCCGGGCGCTGGGGCCTGGCCTGGCTGCCCTGGGCCGTCCTGGCCGCGACCGGCGGGGGGTGCGCGCTGGCGATGAGACCGCTGGAGCGGCGGCTGGTCACCTCTTTCGCGGCGGAAGGTAAACGCGGCGTTAACCTCGCCCTCATCGGGCGCTGACGGGCCGGTTCGTACCGTGACGGGTATGCACGCAAGGCACCGCGCTCCCCGCCCCATCCTCCGCCCGGCCGACGGCCGGGGACCTTGGGGGTGCCCGGCGTGCTGACGGCCGGGCCCGGTGGGATCGCCGGGTGGGCGACCGGGCTGATGGAGACGCTGGGCGCGCCGGGGGCGGGCATCGCCATCGCCCTGGAGAACCTGTTCCCGCCGCTTCCCAGCGAGGTGATCCTCCCCCTGGCCGGATTCACCGCCAGCACCGGCGCCATGTCTCTGTGGGCGGCGCTGACCTGCACCACGCTCGGCTCGGTGGTGGGGGCGCTCGCGCTGTACGCCGTCGGCGCGCTGCTGGGCAGGGCGCGCACGGTGGCCCTGGCGGCGAGGCTGCCGCTGGTCAAGGTCTCCGACATCGAAAGGACCGAGGCGTGGTTTTCCCGCCACGGCCGCAAGACGGTGTTCTTCGGCCGGATGGTCCCGCTCTTTCGCAGCCTGATCTCCATCCCGGCCGGGGTCGAGCGCATGCCCCTGGTCACCTTCACGGTGTTCACCACGCTCGGCAGCCTCGTCTGGAACACGATCTTCATCATGGCCGGGTACCTCCTGGGGGCCAACTGGTCACTGGTCGAGACCTACGCCGGTGTCGCCACCAACGTCGTCGTCGGCCTGGTGGTGCTCGCGATCGTCGTGTTCGTCGGGGTGCGGCTGTCTCAGCGCCGAGGGCGCTGATTCGCAAGGTTCCCCCCCGCCTCGTCGAGGCAGGTCTTCCCACCGTCTAGGAGTGACGTGTTCGCCAGTTATCTCATCGGTCTGCGCGAAGGGCTGGAGGGCGCGCTCGTGGTCTCCGTGCTCGTCGCCTTCCTGGTCAAGAGTGACCACCGAGACCGCCTGCCCCTCGTGTGGGCGGGGGTGGTCGCCGCCGCCGTCCTGTCCGTCGGGTTCGGCGCGCTTTTGACCTTCACCGCCGCGAGCCTCGGGCATCAGGGGCAGGAGCTGTTCGACGCGGTCACCTCGTTGCTGGCCACGGTCTTCGTCACCTGGATGATCTTCTGGATGCGCCGGGCCGCGCGGTCCCTGTCGGGCGAGCTGCGCACCCGGCTCACCGAGGCGCTCCGGCTGGGCCCGGTCGCGGTCGTCGTGATGGCCTTCCTGGCGGTGGCGCGCGAGGGCCTGGAGACCGCGCTGCTGTTCTTCGCCTCCGTCCAGGGCGCCACCACCACGGCCAGCCCGCTGATCGGGATCAGCCTGGGAGTGCTCACCTCGATCGTGATCGGCTGGGGCCTGTACCGCAGCGCGCTGCGGATCAACCTCACCACCTTCTTCACCTGGACCGGCCTGCTGCTCATCCTGGTCGCCGCGGGCATTTTCAAGTACGGGGTGCACGACCTGCAGGAGGCGAACCTGCTGCCGGGCCTGTCCGCCCACGCCTTCGACATCAGCGCCGTCCTGCCCCCCGACTCCTGGTGGGGCGCGCTCGTCTCGGGCATGTTCAACATCACCGCGCAGCCGACCGTGCTGGAAAGCCTCGCCTGGCTCGCCTACGCGCTGCCCACGCTCCTGCTCTTCCTGCGCCCGCCGTCTTTTCGGCGCCCGGCCTCACCGTCACCCGCTGGGAAAGCTGTCTGACGACGGGCCGGCGGGCGGGGCCGCTATGGTCATCCGATGAACGCTCGCCGATCCCCCGGAGCCCTGGAGACGGAGATCCTCGCCGTGCTGCACGAGGCGTCCGGCCCCCTGTCGCCCGGCGAGGTACGGACCCGGCTCAGCGACAAGGGGGGCGGCGAGCTCTCCTACAGCGCCGTGGTGACCACCTTGACCAGGCTGCACGAGAAGGGCGTCGTGACGCGGGAGCGGGCCGGGCGCGCCTACCGCTACGCCGCGCCCGCCGACCCCTCGGGGCTGATCGCCTGGCGGATGAGACGGCTGCTCGACGCCGAGGCCGACCACGCGCCCGTCCTGACGCACTTCATCTCCGGCCTCTCGGCCGGGGACGAGGAACTGGTCCGGCGGCTGCTGCTGGGCGACGACGAGAACGAAACCCGATGATCGACCACTTCGTCCTGTCGACGCTCCTCGCCCCCGCGGCCCTGGTCGCCTCGATGGCGGTGCTCGCCGACCGGCAACAGCCGGCCCCGGCGACGGTGGTCTTCATCACCTGCGCCGTCGTGGTCGCCGCCGCGAGCTCGGTGAGCGTGGCGGCCGTCTCGGCGCACGCCGTCCTGACCCTCGCGCGGGGGGACGCGCCGCAGTGGCCGTACTGGGCCGCCCTGGCTTTTCTGGCGACCGCCGTCGCCACCTTCGTCGGCGGCGCCCGGCGAGAGCGGCGGTCGCTGTGCGCCGCCCGTGACCAGGCCGCGGCCCTGCCCGACGGCGACGTCGTCGTGGTGGTGGCCGAGCGGCGCCCGGCCGCCTTCACCCTTCCCGGACGGCCGGGAAAGCCGGGCCGGATCGTGGTGACCCAGGGCATGCTGGACGCGCTCGGCGAGGAGAGCCACGCGGTGCTCGTGGCGCACGAGCACGCCCACCTGAGCGGCCATCACCACCGGTGGCTGCTGGCCAGCCGGTTGGCCGTCGCGGCCCACCCCCTGCTGTGGCGGGTTCGCCACCTGGTGGGATACCTGATCGAGCGCTGGGCCGACGAACAGGCCGCCGCGCAGACCGGTGACCGCAGGGCGACGGCCCGGGCG
This sequence comes from Streptosporangium sp. H13245, assembly GCF_055690525.1. Taxonomy (NCBI): domain Bacteria; kingdom Bacillati; phylum Actinomycetota; class Actinomycetes; order Streptosporangiales; family Streptosporangiaceae; genus Streptosporangium; species Streptosporangium sp. H13245. The sequence continues at coordinate 33,202 of NZ_JBSZKT010000047.1, forward strand.
ATCGGTGTGGCGGCCCTGCTGTCCCCGGACGGCGCGACGCCGTCGGGGGCGATGCCGTTCGCGGCCCGGCGGGCTCCCGGGCCCGTGCCGCGCCGGATCGCCGCCCTGCTCAAACCGCTGCCCGACCCGCGCGGCGCGTTCCTGCTCGCGGTCCCCGCCCTGGTGGCGCTGGGGTCGGTGGTGTGGACCGGGGAGGCCATCGTCGACCTGACGGAGTTCGGCCGCCCGTGCCGGCGCGAACCTGAGCGCTGAGCGACCGCCCCTTTCACCCCGGCGCCGTACCGAGGCCCCTTTTCGTCTCAGCGCCCGTACCGGCGCGAACCCCGCCGCCGGGCGATCGCGCGCCTTTCAGCCCGCCGCCGCATCAGCGGGCATCCCGGCGCCGAGCGACTGCGTCCCTTTTCAGCCTGCCGCCGTACCGGCGCCGGGCGTCCGCGTGCCCTTCGTCCCAGCGCCGTACGGGCGGGGACCTCGGGCGCGTCCGTCACCTCGCCGCCGGGTGACCGGTTGAGGACCTTTGCGGCGCCCCCTGGCCCCGCCGTGCGTTCTTAGGTTAGCCTCTGCTAACTTCTACAGCGATGTAGTTGTCATTGAGGCAGTCTCGCATGACCGAAGGAGCACCGCGGTGCCGTTTTCCCTCCCCAGAACCGTGCTCACCCTGGCCACGACCGGCCTGCTCGTCCTCGGCCTGGCCGCGTGCGGCGGCGCGTCCACCGACACCACCGGCACCGGCGAAACCGCCGCGAGCCCGGCGGCCGACAAGAAGATCACCGTCTACAGCGGGCGCAGCGAGTCGCTGGTCAAGCCCCTGCTGGAGAAGTTCACCGCGCAGACCGGCATCGCCGTCGAGGCCCGCTACGCCGCCACCGCGGCCATGGCCACCCAGCTTCTCGAAGAGGGCGAGAAGTCGCCCGCGGACGCCTTCTTCGCCCAGGACGCCGGCGCGCTCGGCGCGGTCGCCAAGAAGGGCATGTTCGCCCCCCTCCCGGCCGCCGCGCTCGACCAGGTGCCCGCGACCTACCGCGCCAGGAGCGGCGAATGGGTCGGCGTCACCGCCCGCTCGCGGGTGCTGGTCTACAACCCCGGCCTGGTTCCCGCCGCCCAGCTGCCCGCCTCGGTGTTCGACCTCACCGACCCGGCCTGGAAGGGCAAGATCGGGGTGGCCCCGACCAACGCCTCCTTCCAGGCGTTCGTCACCGCCGTGACGGTGCAGCACGGCCAGGACAAGGCGAAGGAGTTCCTGGCCGGGCTCAAGGCCAACGACCCGCAGATCCGCGAGGGCAACGGCCCGATCCTGGAGGAGGTCGACTCCGGCAAGCTCGCCGTCGGCCTGATCAACCACTACTACCTGGGCGAGCTGGCCAAGGAGAAGGGCACCACCCCCGACACCCTCACCGCCAAGCTGCACTTCTTCCCCGGCGGCGACAGCGGCGCCCTGGTCAACGTGGCGGGCGTCGGCGTGCTGAGGAAGGCCGCCGACAACCCCGACGTGCGGGCCTTCGTCACCTACCTGCTCAGCGCCGAGGCCCAGAAGTACTTCGCCGAGGAGACCTTCGAGTACCCGGTCGTGGCCGGCGCCGCCCCGCCCGCGGGAGTGCCCGCCCTGGACGAGCTGAAGGCCCCCGCGGTCGACCTCAACGACCTCGACCAGCTGGAGGCGACGATCGCGCTCATCAAGGATTCGGGACTGGTCCCCTGAGCACGTCACCGCCCCTCACCTCGCGGCCGGGTCGCGCCGGACCCGCGCCTTCCGGCCGGTCCGGCGCGAGTCGGCCGCGACCTCGCGGCCGGTCGCCTAGGCCGTCACGGCCCGCGCTGCTCACCCTGTCGGTGCTGGCCGTGGCGGTCGCCCTGATCCCGCTGGCCTACCTGGCCGTACGGACCGCCGAGGCGGGCTGGGCCCGGATCACCGCGGAGTTGTTCACCGGGCGGGTCGCGGCGCTGGCGGCGGGCACCCTCGCCCTGGCGGCCGTGGTGACCGCCGCCTGCCTGCTGCTCGGGGTCGGCTCGGCCTTCCTGATCGTGCGCACCGACCTGCCGGGCCGCCGCCTTTTCGCGGTCCTGGCCGTCCTGCCGCTCGCGGTGCCGACCTACATCGCCGCCTTCGCCTGGGTGTCGGCGCTGGACGGCTTCGAGGGGTTCTGGGCGGCGGCGCTGGTGCTGACGCTGTGCTCCTACCCCTACGTCCTGCTGCCGGTGGCCGCGGCCCTGGCCGGGAGCGACCCGGCCCAGGAGGAGGTGTCGCGCTCGCTGGGTCACGGCGGCTGGCACACCTTCACCCGGGTGACGCTGCGCCAGATCCGCCCCGCGGTCGCCGGGGGCGGGCTCCTGGTGGCGTTGTACGTGCTGTCGGACTTCGGCGCGGTCGCGATCTTGCGGGCCGACACCTTCACCCGCGCCATCTTCCTCGCCTTCGACCTCGGGTTCGACCGGACCGGCGCGCTGGTGCTGTCGGCCGTGCTCGTGGCGCTGACCGTGCTGATCCTGGCGGCGGAGGGGGCGACCCGGCGGCGCGGGGCCCGCTACGCCCGGCTGGGCGGCACCCGCCGCCCACCGGCCAGGATCGGCCTGGGCCGGGCGCGCCCGCTCGCCGTGGCCGCCCTGCTCGCCGTCGCGGCGGCGGCTCTCGGCGTCACCGCCCTCAGCCTCGCCCGGCGGATGGCCGAGGGCGTCTCCCGGCCGGGAACCTGGCCGGAGGTGATGGCGGCCGCCGGTAACTCCCTGTGGCTGTCGCTGGCCGGGACGGCGCTGACCATGCTGCTCGCGCTGCCGCTGGGGGTGCTGAGCGCCCGGGTGCCCGGCCGCCTGAGCGGGGCGCTGGAGCGGCTCGGCTATCTCAGCCACGCCCTGCCCGGCGTGGTGATCGGCCTGTCCCTGGTGTTCTTCGGCGTCAACGTCGCCTACCCGCTGTATCAGACGACCTGGTTGCTCGCGCTCGCCTACGGCGCCCTCTTCCTGCCGCTGGCCGTCGCCGCCGTCGCCGCGGCCACCGCCCAGGCGCCGCCCGTCCTCGAAGAGGTCGCCCGCTCCCTGGGCCGCGGGCCGCTGGCGGTGCTGGGCACCGTGACCGTGCCGCTCACCCTGCCGGGCATCGGCGCCGGTGCGGCGCTGGTCTTCCTCACCTGCATGAAGGAACTTCCGGCGACGCTGCTGCTGCGCCCGACCGGCGTCGACACCCTCGCCACCGAACTGTGGTCCAACACCGCGGTGGCCGCCTACGCCGGTGCGGCGCCCTACGCGGCGCTGCTCGTGGCGTTGTCGTCGGTGCCCGCCTGGCTGCTGGCCGCCCGTACCGGGATTCTCAGCAAGGAGCCCCACAGATGAGCACGCTGGAACTGCGTGGCGTCACCCGGCACTACGGGCCCGTCGCCGCCCTCGGCGGCGTCGACCTGACCGTGCCCGGCGGCAGCCTGACCGCGGTGCTCGGCCCCTCCGGCTGCGGCAAGACGACCCTGCTGCGGTGCGTGGCGGGCTTCGAGCGGATCGACGCGGGCGAGATCACCGTCGACGGGCGCGTGATCGCCGCTCCCGGCGCGCACACGCCGCCCCAGCGGCGCCAGATCGTGATCGTGCCGCAGGAGGGCGCGCTCTTTCCCCACCTGCCGGTACGCGACAACGTGGCCTACGGGCTGAGCCGGGCCGATCGGCGCCGTGGCCGGGCCGAGGAGGTGCTGAGCCTGGTCGGCCTGGCCGGGTACGGCGGGCGGATGCCCCACCAGCTGTCGGGAGGCCAGCAGCAGCGGGTCGCGGTCGCCCGCGCCCTGGCGCCGCGCCCCTCCCTCATCCTGCTGGACGAGCCGTTCAGCGCGCTGGACGCCGGGCTGCGCGCCGAGTTGCGCCACGACGTGCGGGCCGCGCTGCGCGCCGACGGGGCGACCGGCATCCTCGTCACCCACGACCAGGCCGAGGCATTGTCGAGCGCCGACCGGATCGCGGTCATGCGCGAGGGCGTCATCGTCCAGGACGACTCCCCCACCGGCGTCTACCACCGGCCCGCCGACGCCTGGGTGGCCGCCTTCGTCGGTGACGCGATCATGCTGGCCGCCCCGGCCGGAACCGGGCACGGCGGCGATCCGGCGACGGCGCGCACCGCGCTCGGCCCGGTCACGGTGGCCGATCCTCCCGAAGGCCACGGGCCGCTCACCGTGCTGGTGCGGCCGGAACAGGTCAAGATCACCACGTTGCCGGCGCCGCGGGCCGTGGTCGCGACCGTGGTCGGCGACGACTTCCACGGCCACGACGCACTCATCACCCTGAGACTGCCCGACGGCACGCGCGTCAGCGCGCGGGTCGCGGCCCCGACCGGCCCGATGGCCACCGGCACCAGGGTCGGTGTCCGCGTGGAGGGAGCCGTCAGGGCCTGGCCGGACCGGCCAGGCGCCGGGTGAAAGCCGGGTGAAACGGGTGGCGCCGCTCCCGTACGCGCCCGCCGGTGTCCCTACCATCGGTTACATGACGCGGGTACTGATCGTCGAGGATGACCCATCCATCGGCTCGGAGCTGACCGAGGCGCTCTCCAGCAGCGGCTACCAGGTGGGCTGGGCGGTCACCGGGGCCGAGGCGCTGGACCAGGCGCGCCAGGCCGTCCCCGACCTCATCCTGCTGGACCTCGGCCTTCCCGACACCGACGGGGTGGTGGTCTGCCGGCGGCTGCGGACGGCCCTGCCACAGGTGGTGATCGTGGTGCTGACCGCCCGCGTCCAGGAGCTTGAGGTCGTGGTGGCGCTGGACGCCGGGGCCGACGACTACCTGACCAAGCCGTTCCGGCTCACCGAGCTGCTGGCCAGGCTGCGCGCGCATCTGCGCCGCCAGACCCTGCCGCAGCACGAGTCCAGCGTGTCCGTCGCCCGCCTGCGCCTGGACCTGCGCGCCCGGCGCGCCTACATCGCCGAAGAAGAGGTCATGCTGCGGCCCAAGGAGTTCGACCTGCTGGCGGTGCTGGCGTGCCGGGCCGGTGAGGTGGTCACCCGCGAGGAGCTGATGGAGCAGGTCTGGGACGCCAACTGGTTCGGGCCGACCAAGACGCTGGACGTGCACGTGTTCGCCCTGCGCCGCAAGCTCGGCGAGTACGGGGAGGACCCGCAGCGGATCACCACGCTGCGCGGGCGCGGCTACCGCTACGAGATAGACCTCTGACCCGGGCCGGAGCGTCCGGTCTCCACCGGTCCGGCGTCCGGGCCCCGGTGTCTCGGTCCCGGTGTCTCGGTCCTGGCGTTTCGGTCCTGGCGTTTCGGTCCCAAGGTAAGCGCAAAACTAACCGGCCGCTCATCGAGCGCTCACCGTTCGCTGCGCGGGCGTTGACCAGCCCCTTTCTACCGTGGCGAATATGGTCAAAAATCCGTATTTCCTGGTGGCGTTGCTGGTGGCTCTCGCCATAGTGGCCGCCTGCGGCGGCACGCGGGCGGCCCCGCCCCCGCCCCGCCCGGCCACGACCGCCGCGACGGCACAGACCCCGGTGCGGGAGCCGGACCCGAACGCCACCGAGTCCAGCCCGCCCGGCGACATCCCCGACGACACCGCCTTCATCCCCTACCGCGACAAAAAGTACGAGATCAGGGTCCCGGAAGGCTGGGCCCGCACCACCACCCCCGCCACGGTGAGTTTCACCGACAAGCTCAACACCCTCACGATCACGGTCAGGCCCCGGTCGGCGGCCCCCACCCTGGAGGCGGCCAAACTCCAGGAGGTGTCCGAACTCCAGGCGGCCGGCGGCAACTTCGCCCTCAGGGCGATCAACACGCTCACCCGCGCCGGCGGCCGGGCCGTCCGCATCGCCTACCGGGTGGACTCGGCGCCCAACCCGGTCACCGGCAAGGTCGTCCGCCAGGACGCCGAGCGCTACGACTTCCACCGTGGCGGCCAGGAGGCGGTGCTGACCCTGTCGGGCCCGGCCGGCTCCGACAACGTCGACCCCTGGCGTACGATCTCCGACTCCTTCCGGTGGCGTCCATGATCTGCGCCCAGGAGCTGTACCGCTTCTACCGGGCCGCGGACGAGGAGGTCAAGGCGCTGCGCGGCGTCAGCCTGGAGGTCGCCGCCGGAGAGGTCGTGGTCGTCACCGGCCCCTCGGGATCGGGCAAGTCCACCCTGCTCGCCTGCCTGGCGGGACTGGACGAGCCCGACGGCGGCGCCGTATGGATCGATTCGGCCCGGATCAGCCACCGCCCCGAGGCGCGGCGTGCGGCGTTGCGCGCCCGCCGCGTCGGGGTGCTCCTGCAGTCGGGCAACCTGGTCGAGCACCTCACCGTCCGCCAGAACCTCGACCTCGCCCAGAAGATCGCCGGGCGCCGTGACGCGCGATGGGCCGAGGAGGTCCTGGAGATCACCGGCCTGAGCACGCGGGCCAGGGCCTGGCCGAGCACCCTGTCGGGGGGTGAGAGCGCCCGGGCGGGCCTGGTCGTCGCGCTCGCCAACCGCCCGGCGGTCCTGGTGGCCGACGAGCCGACCGCGGAACTCGATCGCGGCACCGAGAACGCCGTCCTGACCCTGCTGCGTGAGCGGGCCGACCAGCACTCGGCGGTGGTGATCGCCTCGCACAGCCCCGCGGTCCGCCGGTTCGCCGACCGCGTCGTCGCCCTGCACGACGGGCGGATCGCATGACAACGATCATTCGCTGCGCCGGAGTCTCCCGTACCTACGGCACGGGTGACGACGCGGTGGTGGCCGTCCACGGCGTCACCTGCGCCGTCAAAGACGGCGACCGGATCGCGGTGACGGGCTCCTCGGGGTCGGGCAAGACGACGTTGCTGCATCTGCTCGCGGGACTGGACGAGCCGACCACCGGAGAGATCCACCGCCACGACGTCCCCGTCGGAGTCGTCTTCCAGGGCCCCAGCCTGCTGGCCCCGCTGAACGTGACCGAGAACGTGGCCCTGCCCCTGCTCATCGCCGGACGTCCCCGGGACGAAGCCGACGCCAAGGCGGCGCGGGCGCTGCGGCAGGTCGGCTTGGCGGCCCTGGGAGACCGCCTGCCCGAGGAGCTGTCCGGCGGGCAGGCCCAGCGCGTGGCCGTCGCCCGCGTCCTGGCCGCCGCCCCCCGCCTGATCATCGCCGACGAGCCCACCGGCCAGCTCGACGCCGCCCACGCCGCCGACGTCGTCACCCTGCTGATCGAGGTCGCCGCTGAGCTGGGGGCCGGCCTGGTCGTCGCCACCCACGACCCGGCCGTCGCCGGACGGCTGCCACACCGCTGGGAGATGCGCGACGGCAGATTGGAGGAGCCGCCATGCTGATCTGGCTGCGCGGCCTGCTGGCGCGCCGTACCGGACGGCTGGCCGCGGCGTCGGCGGGGGTCGCCGTCGCCGTCGCACTGCTCGCCTCACTGGGCGTCTTCCTGGCCGCCGCCAAGTCCACCATGACCGCGCAGTCACTGCTTCGCGTCCCGGTGGACTGGCAGGTCGAGGTCCAGCCCGGCGCCGACCCCGCCGCGGTGACGCGCGGCCTGTGGCAGGCCCCGGGAGTCCACACCGTCCGCCAGGTCGACTTCGGCGCCGTGACCGGATTCGAATCCCGTAAAGACGGCCAGGTCCTCACCACCGGCCCCGGCCAGGTCCTGGGCCTGCCCGACGACTACACCGGCGTCTTCCCCGGCGAACTACGCCCGCTCACCGGAGCCTCCCGAGGGGTCCTGCTCGCCCAGCAGACCGCCGCGAACCTGCACGCCGCCACCGGCGACACCGTCACCCTGCACCGTACCGGCCTGCCGGACGCCGCCGTCCGGGTGGACGGCGTCGTCGACCTGCCCGAGGCCGACTCCCTGTTCCAGAAGGTGGGCGCCCCCCGGGGAGCACAACCCCAGGCTCCCCCGGACAACGTGCTGATCGTGCCCGCGGCCCAATGGCGGCGCCTGTACGACCAGCCGCTGCACCGCCAGCTGCACACCCGGCTGCTCCACCGCTTCGCCGACGACCCCGCCACCGCCTACGAACAGGTCACCGGAGCCGCCCGCAACCTGGAGGCGCGCCTGGCCGGTACCGGGCTGGTCGGCGACAACATCGGCGCCGCCCTGGACGCCGCCCGCTCCGACGCCCTCTACGCCCAGGTCCTGTTCCTCTTCCTCGGCCTGCCCGGCGCCGTCCTCGCCGCCCTGCTGACCGCCGCCGTCACCGGGTCGGGAGCGGCCCGCCGCCGTAGCGAACAGGCCCTGCTGCGCATCCGGGGCGCGAGCGCCCGCACGCTGGTGCGACTGGCCCTCGCCGAGGCGGCCCTGGTCGGCGCGACCGGCGTCGCGGCCGGGCTCGGCCTGGCGGCGGTCATCGGCGCGCTCGCGTTCGGATCGGCCCGCTTCGGCGCGTCCCCGGCCCAGGCGGCGGGGTGGGCGGGCCTGTCGGCCCTCCTCGGCCTGCTCGTCGCCGCGACGACGATCGCCCTGCCCGCGGCCCGCGACGCCCGTACGATCACCGTCGCCTCGGCCCGCCGCACCCTCACCGCCGCCCGGCCACCGCGATGGACGAGGTACGGCCCCGACGGCTGGCTCCTGCTCGGTTCGGCCGCCCTGTTCTGGGTCACCGGCAGGAACGGCTACCACCTCCTGCTGGTCCCCGAGGGCGTCCCGCAGATCTCCGTCGACTACTGGGCCTTCGCCGGACCGGCCCTGCTGTGGGCCGGCTCCGGGCTGCTCATCTGGCGCCTGACCTACCTGACGCTCGGCGCCCGGCGCCTGGTCACCGCACTCGCCCGGCCGCTGGCCGCCGGTCTGGCCGGCACCGTCGCCGCCAGCCTGTCACGCCAACGGCTGCCGATCGCCCGGTCGGTGACGATCGCGGCACTGGCCGTGATGTTCGCCATCTCCACCTCCGTCTTCACCGCCACCTACCACCAGCAGGCCCTCGTCGACGCCCAGCTCACCAACGGCGCCGACGTCACCGTCACCCAGTCCCCCGGCGCCGACGCCTCCCCCTCGCACGAGCAGCTGATCACCTCCCTGCCCGGCGTCGCGGCCGTGGAGCCGCTCCAGCACCGCTTCGCCTACGTCGGCTCCGACCTGCAGGACCTCTACGGCATCCGCCCGCAGACCCTGCCACGCACCACCCGCCTGCAGGACGCCTACTTCGTCGGCGGCAGCGCGCGGGAGATGATGGACCGCCTCGCCCACCGGCCCGACGCGATCCTGGTGAGCCAGGAAACCGTCCACGACTTCCAGCTCCACCTGGGCGACCAGCTGCGCCTCCGCCTCCAGGACGGCCGTACCAAACAACTGCGAACCGTCGTCTTCCACTACGCGGGCGTCGCCGCCGAGTTCCCCACCGCCCCCCGCGACAGCTTCCTGGTCGCCAACGCCGCCTACGTTGCCGCCCAGACCGGCTCCGACGCCGTCGGCTCCTTCCTGGTCAGCACCGACGGCACCCCCGCGAAAACCGTCGCCGACCGGCTGCGCACCATCATGGGCCCGCACTCACACATCACCGACCTGGACACCACCCGCAAAGTGATCGGCTCCAGCCTCACCGCCGTCGACTTCGGCGGGCTGGCCACCATCGAGCTGACCCTCGGCCTCGCCCTGGCCCTCACCGCCACCGCGTTGTTGCTGATCCTCGGCTTCACCGAACGCCGCCGTACCTTCGCCCTGGCCACCGTCCTGGGCGCCCGCCCCCGCCAGCTCGGCGCGTTCGTCTGGACCGAGGTCGCGCTGGTCGCCGCCGCGACGACCCTGTTCGGGGCGCTGGGCGGCTGGGCGCTGTCACACATGCTGGTCACCGTCCTGCGCGGTGTGTTCGATCCGCCTCCCGACGCCCTAGCCGTGCCCTGGCCCTACCTCGGCGCCGTCGCCGCCGTCGCCGCCCTGGGACTCCTCAGCGCCGGGATCGTCGCGCTGCGCGCCGCCCGCCGCCCGCCGCTGACCGTCCTGCGCGACCTGTGATCGGAGAGCTCCCATGAACGACGGCCGGGCGGATCGCCTCGCCAATCCGACCCTCGCCGCGTTCGGCCCGCCCCTGCTGTCGCTGGTCCTCGCCGCGCTGCTGGGCTCGTTGTCGAAGACCGCCGCCTGGACGCGCGCCGACCTTCGCCTGGACGAGCTGGTCCAAAGCGTCCGCACCCCCTGGCTGAGCACCGTCGCCCGGGGATTCGACGCCTTCTTCGCCCCCATGCCCGCCCTCGGCCTCACCGTGCTGCTGGCCACCGTCCTGATCACGACCGGACGTCTGCGCGCGGCGGGAACCGCCGTCTCGATGATCGCCGCGGGCTGGGGCACGAGCTCGCTGTTCAAGACGGTGGTGGCCCGGCCGCGCCCGCCCTTCGACCACCAGCTCATCACCCACTACGGCCACGACAGCTTCCCCAGCGGGCACGTGTCGATCACCCTGGTGCTGGTGATGGCCCTGGCCGTGCTCGCCCGGGGCACCCGCTGGTCCCGCACCGTGGTGATCATCGGCGCCGTCCTGGTGACGGCCCAGGCCCTCGCCCGCCTCTACCTCGGCGTGCACTACCCGACGGACGTGATCGGCTCCTGCCTGACCGCCCCCGCCGGAGCCCTCATCGCCCTGGCCCTGTGGCGACGCCACGACACCCACCGTCCGCGTCCGCACACCACGGCGTTGCCACGATGAGGCGGCGTCGGGCGCATTCAAACAAAAACGTTGTTCTGGTGCGCGGTGGGCGACGGGCGGGCATATTCGTGGGTGCATGGTCGGAATCAGCCCATTCGACAGTCATCGAAAGGCGGTCATGGCCAGAGCGCGTCAGCGCGGGAAGAGCGGTGGCGGCCGGGGCGGCGGCGGTCAGCCGGAGCCGGGCCCGGAAGGCTGGAAGGCCGCGCGCGCGTGGGTGGCGGGGGTGGCCAGCGCTGTGCTCATCGCGGCGGCGGGCGTGGTGTTCACCACCTGGTACACCGCGAGCGGGTCCGACGCCATCGACCGGATCGGCAACCAGCCGCCGCTGACGGTCGGGCACGTGGAGGTCTCCCTCGACGAGCGCCCGCTCGTGCTCAGAGAACCGGTGACCGACCCCCGCGACCGGGCGATCCTGCTGGGCAAGGCGGCGAGCGACGCCGACGTGGACGCCATGCTGGCCCGGCACCACGTCGCCACGATCGGGGAGATGACGGCCACCGTCGTCTTGAAGGGCAACCGCAGCAGCGTGCGCATCATCGACATCGAACCCCGGGTGCTCACCCGCGCGGCCCCCTCCGATGGCGCCTACCTGCTGCCGGGCAGCGCCGGGGAGGCCAACACGGTGGAACTCCTCGCCGACCTCGACCGGCGGCCGGTCCGCTTCACCACCAAGGAGGACCCGCGCACCGCGTACTTCACCAAGAAGCAGATCGACCTCAAACGCGACGAGGTGGTCACACTCAGCCTGTCGATCGTCGGTGCGAAGGCGTACTACGAGTTCGATCTGGTGGCCACGGTGCTGGCCGGGGGCCGTTCCGAGGAGATCGTGATCAAGGGGCCGGGCGGTGTGCCGTTCCGGCTGACGGGCCGGGCCGGCTCCTACCGCACCGCCTACGGCAGAACGGGGGGCGGCTTCTGGGTGCCGCGACCCTCCGGCCTGGCCTGCACGACCGCGAAAAAGTGCTGAGCGCGCGGGCCGCCGCCGTCCTGGTGACGATCGCGCTGCTGCTCGGCGCCGCCGCGGACGCCCCCGGCGCCAGGCTCGTCCCCGTTCAGTGGCGGCCGGCGTGGCCGGCGCCCGCCAACGACCCGAAGTCGGCGTTCGAGGTCCTCTTCAGCGACGCCTCCGAGCAGGTGCTGGCCCTGGCCGGCGAGAACCGGGTACGCGTTCTCGACGCCCGCACCGGCGGGCACGTCCGCACCCTGTACCCGCCCGGCTACCCGGTCACCGGCGTGTGGGTGACGTCCGGCACCGTCTTCGTGCTCACCGGTGAGGTGGAGGTGTTCGAGGGCGAGCAACGGCTACAGGCCTACGACGCGGCCAGCGGCGCGGCACTGTGGGGGCGCACCGTCGCCCTCCTCGACCAGGAGCGCGTCCCCGGCACCGGCCGTTACTCCGGGCCCCGGGTCGTGGTGACCGAACGCGGCGTCGTGCTCGCCGAGCGAGTGTTCGAACCGCTGACCCTGCTGTCGCTGGACCCGCGCTCGGGCGCCGCCGTGGCCAGGACGGTCCACGAGCGGCGCTGCGACCTGACCGCCGCCGCCGGCGCGCACTCGCTGCTGCTGCTCGACCACTGCGCGGACAACCGGATGCGGCTCTCCTCGGTGGACCCGTCCACGCTGCGGGCCGAATGGAGCCGCACGATGCCCTCGCCCGCCCGCGACTTCCCGGACCCGGTGCGGCTCGGGGACCCGGACAGGCTCGGTCTCACGGTCAGCGGTGACGGATACGTCGAGATCGGCGACGCGTTCTACGCGCCGGACGGCCGCCGGCTGCCCGCCTCGCACGAGACGCCGCGCGCCGCGGGGGGCGGCCCGTGGAGCGAGCCGCTGTATCTGAGCAGAACCGATCCCGGAATTTCCGTCCTGTCCACCTGGCCGCTACCGGCGTTCCTGACCTTTCTCGACCTGCGCACGGGCCGCCCGCACTCGCTGCCGCTCGACGTGCCCTCCGGCGCCGCCACCCTCGTGGGAACCGCGCCCGGCACGGCGTTCGTGCTGCTCGACAGGGGCCGCGTCGCCGCCTACACCCTGACCTACGGGATCCCGACCGGACGCGAGCCGTTCGACGGTGTCTCGCCGGAGGCCTGGCCGGACGCGTGCGGCCTGCTGAGCGCCGCCGACCTGCGCCCCATCGCGGACGGCTACACGCCCGTACCCGCGACCCCGGCCCTGTTCGGCGAGCGCCTGCCGCGTCCGTCCCGGTGCGACTGGATCCCGCCCACCGACGACGCTCCCGTCGTGTCCCTCGCGGTGGAGTGGGTGTCGTCCTCCAGCGCGACCGCCCGGCGGATCTTCGCGACCGAGACCGCCAACCTCAAGCAGGCCATGGCCTACGACGTGACCACGGAGGATCCGTACCTGCTCGACTACCTCGTCCCCACCGCCACCGGCAGCAGCGGCGCGCCCGAGGCCGTCGTCGGCGTGGGCCCGGTCATCGTCCGGCTCGTCTCCACCTCGCGTCCGGCCCTGCGGCTCTCGGCCCCGCTGGTCCGGGACGAACTCCTGACCCGCTACCGGCTTGCCCGCCACACCCCCGCCCCGCTCCCGCGGCTGCGCTGGAGCTTCCCCGCCGACGGCCACCTGATGCGCGCGCCCACGGTGAGCGGCGACACCGTCTACGCCGCCGGCGGCGGCCGCGTCTACGCCTTGGACGCCGTCACCGGCCGCCCGCGGTGGAACCGAATGATCGGCGACTACGTGTCCGGGCCGGTACGGTTCGCCGGCGACCTGGTGTACGCCCAGGACTCATTCATCCTGCACGCCCTGGACGCCCGCACCGGCCGCCCGCGATGGCAGTACTCCTCGCATGAGGTGGGAGATCACTTCCTCGTGACGCGGGGGCGCGTCGTCTTCTGCGCCGGAGGCGAGACCATCGCCCTGGACGCCGCCACCGGCCGACGGCTGTGGCGTTTCCGCCTTGTCGAAAACTGCAGCTACTCCCGTCTCGTCCAGGCCCGCGGCACCGTCTACGTGGACGACAGGGCGGGCACCGTACACGCGCTGGATCTGGCCACCGGCGCGCGGCGGTGGAGCGTGCGGACGGGAACCGGCGAGGCCGCCAGCACCTGGGTCACCCCGGCCGGGAAGGTCGTCTACGTCGCGGGCGCCGACCGCCGGATCCGCGCCCTGGACGCCGCCACCGGCGCGCAGCGGTGGAGCACCCGGCTCGGCGGCGCGCTCACCTGCGCCCCGCTACCCGCCGACGCCACCGTCTACGTCAGGGGCGCCGACCACCAAGTGCACGCGCTCGACGCCCGTACCGGCGAGAAACGATGGAGCGCCCCGACCGGCGTCATCGACCCGGCCCTCGGCCTTGACCCGATCGTCAGCCGGGACCACCTCTACGTGGTCACCGGCACCGGCATCGTCACCGCCTTCGACACCGGTACCGGCGAGGAACGGTGGAGCACGCCGGTGGGCGGCGTCATCACCGTGGGCCCCGTCGCGCACAAGGGCGTCGTGTACGTGTCGACCGAAAGGGGCACCGTCCACGCCCTGGACGCCGCCACCGGCGCGCGGAAATGGCGCGCGCACACCGGCGACGCGCTGGTAAGCAGCTTCATCGACGGCAACACCCTCACCCACGCCAACGGCCTCCTCTACACGGGCGGCGGCGGCAACGTGTACGCCCTGCGCCCCTGAGGGACCCGGTACGGGCATCACCGCAGGCTCGTCCGGCGATGCCGCGACGGTGAACAGGGGTTCTCCCCGCCGGGGACCCGCTTGACGGCGTCGGACGGGGTCCCCGCGCGGGCGCCGATCGAGTTCGCCGGGTAAAGGCCGCCGCGCCGTTTTGTCGATACCCCAAATGTGGGGGGTGAGGTCATCACGTTCTGGGGAATCGCCCGTGGCGGGCCGGTGGCGAACCTGGGTCCATGCTTGTTCACCGGATCCACCGCAATACGAAGACCACGTCCGGCGCGCTCGCCGTCGCCGCCGCACTGGCCGGGCTGGCCGCACTCGCCGGTTGCGGCGCGGGCGAGACCACCCCCCCGAAGGGCGGCGAGGCCACGGTGGCCGCGCTTTACCGGAAGCTCTCCCAGTGCGTCCGTGACAACGGAGTGCCGGACTTCCCTGACATGATCTTGGGCGACGACGGCAGGTGGAAGCTGCCGTCGGGTGCCACGCCGCCGCCGGAGGCGGCGGAGAAGGCGTGCGAACCCGTCCTGCGGGAGATCGCGCAGGCGGGCCAGGAGACCGGCGCGCCCGCCTCCGAGAGCGACATGGCCGCGTGGCGTGAGTTCGCCCGGTGCATGCGCCAGAAGGGCGTCTCCGACTGGCCCGACCCCGACCCCGACGGCTACTTCACGCTGCCGCGGCGGCTCGCCGACCGCGACAATCCCGACGTGGCCACGGCGCAGACCGAGGCCTGCCGGCCCAACCTGCCCAACGGCGTGCTGAAGGCGAGGGGCGGCAAGTGACATCCGCGACGCCGGGACAGCGAAAAGGAAACACCCCCGACCGGCTCCCCGCACGGCGCCACCGCCGCTCGCGCGGCCTGCTCGCGCTCGCGGCGGCCTCGATCGCCGGCGCGGCCGGGACCGGCACATGGTTCGTCGTCAACCACTCCGGCGGGGCCGCGACCCCCACGCCCACACCGGGCGTGACGACCTCCACCGCCGAGGTGGTACGGACGGACGTGGCCGAGCGCCGCCTGGTGAACGGCACGCTCGGCTACACCGGGTCGTACGAGCTGACGGCGGGCCGTGGCGGCGTCGTGACCTGGCTCCCCAAGGTCGGCGCCGTCCTGCGGCGCGGCATGGCCGCCTACGAGCTGGACGGAAGCCGCGTCCGGCTGATGTACGGCGACCGCCCGGCCTGGCGCGGCCTCGGCCCCGGCGTCACCGACGGGGCCGACGTGCTCCAGCTGGAACGCAACCTCGCCGCCCTCGGCCACGGCGAGGGCCTGACGGTGGACCGGCACTTCTCACCGGCGACGTACCACGCGGTACGGCGCTGGCAGAAGGCGGCCAAACTGACGGTCACCGGCGAGGTGCCGCTCGGCCAGGTCGTGTTCACCCCGGCGGCGACGCGCGTCGGCGGGCACGACGTGAAACTCGCCGCCATCGTGGGACCCGGACGGCTCGTCCTGCACGGCACCGGGCGGAAACCGGCCGTACGGGTCGCGCTCTCGCCCGGCGACCTGCCACGGATCCAGGCGGGCGACCCGGTGGTCGTGACACTGCCCGACGGGTCGCCGAGGGAGGGGAAGATCAGCTCGGTCGGCGCGGTCGCCCTTGCCGCTCAGGGCGACGACGCCGCCGACGGCACCTCGGTGGCACCGGTGACGATCACGCTGTCGGGCAGGGAGAGGATCCGCGGGTTCCTGGACCAGGCGGGCGTCCAGGTCGCCATCGTGGCCCGCGAGCGCGAGGGCGTGCTCGCCGTGCCCACGACGGCGCTGCTGGCCCGGCCCGACCGGACCTACGAGGTCGTCGTCGTGCGGGGCGCCACCCGAAGGCGCGTGGCCGTGGAGACGGGCCTGTTCGACGAGTCCAGGGGGCTGGCCGAGGTGACCGGGGACCTGTCGCCCGGGATGCGGGTGGAGGTGCCCGGTGACGCTTCTTGAACTCCGCGACGTCCGCAAGACCTACCCGGGAAACCCCCCGGTGGAGTCGGTCCGCGGCGTGAGCCTGGCCGTCGAGGAAGGCGAGATGATCGCCGTCAGGGGCGCGTCGGGGTCCGGAAAATCCACCCTGCTCCACCTCATGGCCGGTCTTGACCGGCCCACCGGCGGCTCGGTCCTGCTGGACGGCCAGCGGATCGAGACGCTCACCGACCGGCGGCTCGCGGGCCTGCGCGCCTGGCGGGTGGGCGTGGTCTTCCAGCGGTTCTTCCTCCTGGAGACCCTGACGGCCCTGGAGAACGTCGCCGCGGGCCTGCTGTACCGGGGGGTGCCCGCCAGGAGGCGGCGGCGGGCCGCGGCGGAGGCGCTGGAGGCGGTCGGGCTCGGCCACCGGCTGCATCACCGGGTGACCAAACTGTCGGGCGGCGAACGGCAGCGCGTGGCCATCGCCCGCGCCACGGTGGGCCGCCCGGCGATCGTGTTCGCCGACGAGCCGACCGGCAACCTCGACTCCGCCAGCGGCGCGGGCGTCCTGACCCTCATGCGGGAGCTGAACGAGGCGGGCACCACCCTGGTGATCGTCACCCACGAGGAACGGGTCGCCGCCGCCTGCCGACGCCGGATCGAACTGCGGGACGGGGTGGTGGTCTCGTGACCGGCTCGCCGAAGACAACCCCGGACACGAACGCGGGCACGACTCCGGGGACGCATGAGGACCGGCGGCCGAGGTGGCGCAGCCACCTGCGGCCCGGCGACATCATCCCGACCGGCACGCTGGGCCTGCGTTTTCGCCGGGTCAGGACGGGACTGTCGGCGCTGGGAATCGCGATCGGCATCGCCTCCATGGTCGCCGTGCTCGGCGTCACCCGCTCCAGCTCCTCGCAGCTGCTCGGCCAGCTGGAGGCGCTCGGCACCAACCTGCTCACCGTGGTCGGCGGCACCAACCTGAGCGGCGCCGAGGTCATGCTCCCTGACGAGGCCGCGCCGATGATCCGGCGGGTACCGGGCGTGCTGGGCGTGGCGCCCACCGCGCGGATCGGCGACGCCGACGTCTACCGCAACGACCACATCCCCTCGGGCCAGACCGGCGGCCTGGCCGTACGGGCGGCGGACGAGACGCTGCTGAGGACGTTGCAGGGTTCGGTCATGGCGGGACACTTCATGGGCGCGGGAGCGGCGCCGGTGACCGTACTCGGCAAGGACATGGCCACCCAGCTCGGCATCGCCCGGCTGGACGCCGACACCCGGGTGTGGCTCGGCGGCCAGTGGTTCACCGTGATCGGGATCCTCAACCCGTTCCCGCTCCAGCCCGAGATCGACAGGTCGGCGCTGGTCTCGTTCGCCGCGGCCAGGGAACGGCTGGGACACACCGGGGCGCCCAGCCGCGTCTACGTGCGGACCGACCCCGCCCGGGTGACGGACGTGGGCCGGATCCTCGCCGCGACCGCCAACCCGGCCAGCCCGTTCTCGGTGCGGACCAGCAGGCCCTCGGACGCCCTGACCGCGCAACTGGCGGTCAAGCGGTCGGCGGGCGCGCTGTTTCTCGGGCTCGGCGCCGTCGCGCTCCTGGTCGGCGTCATCGGCATCGCCAACGTGATGGTGATCTCGGTACTGGAACGGCGCTCGGAGATCGGCCTGTGGCGCACCCTGGGGGCCACCCGGGGGCACATCGCCGTGCAGTTCCTCACCGAGTCGCTCGTCCTGTCCGCGCTGGGCGGCGCCTGCGGGGTGGTGATCGGCTCAGCCGTCACCGCGGGCCTGGCCCTGTCCCAGGGCTGGGACCTGGCGATCCCGCCCGCCGCGCTGTGGGGCGGCTTCGGCGTCTCGCTCGTCGCCGGGGCGCTCGCCGGGCTCTACCCGGCACTGCGCGCCGCCCGGCTGTCACCGACCGACGCCCTGCGCACCGGCGGCTGAGCGGACGGTCAGCGCCGGCCACGATCGCGGACCGGCGCCGACATCGCCTCACCGAGAGGCACCAGGCCGCACTGCAGGCCGAAGATCGCGGCCTGCGTGCGGTCCTGGAGCCCGAGTTTGGCCAGCAGGCTGGAGACGTAGGACTTCACCGTCTCCTCGCTCAGCGACAGCACGCGGGCGATCTCCCGGTTCGAGCGGCCGTGCGACAGGGACGCCAGCACCTCGCGCTCCCGGGGCGACAACACGCGCAACGGGTCGTCGGGGCGGCCGTGCGCCTGCTGGACCAGCAGCGCCGCCACGGCGGGGTCCAGCACGCTGCGGCCCTCCGCGGCCGCGCGCACCGCCGCCACCACCTGGTCGCTGGCGCTCGTCTTCGTCAGGTACGACAGCGCCCCGCCGCGCAGCGCGTTCAGCACCTGGTCGTCCTCGACGTAGGAGGTGAGGACGATCACCGGCGGCCGGTGCGGCTCCTCCTTCAGCCGAGACAGCACACCGAGACCGTCCAGGCCGGGCATCACCAGGTCGAGCACCACCACGTCGGGCCGTAGCCCGGCGATGGCCGCGAGGGCGGACTCCCCGTCGGCGCACTCCCCGGCGACCTCGACGTCCGGCTCCTCCTCCAGCGCGTACCGCAGGCCCTGGCGGACGACCTGGTGGTCGTCGACGATCAGCACGCGGATCACACCGCACCTCCCGTGGTCCGTGGAAGACGGACGCGGACGGTGGTGCCCGCGCCCGCCGCGCTCTCCACCTCGATGGTGCCCCCGGCCTCGGCGATCCGCTCACGCATCAGGCGCAGCCCCAGCCCGTGCCGCCCGCCCGCCAGCTCCGGATCGAAACCCCGGCCCCGGTCGCGGACCAGCACCTCCACACCGTCCCCGGAGGCGGTCAGGCGAAGTTCGGCCGTCCGCGCGCCGCCGTGCCTGGCCGCGTTGC
Organism: Streptosporangium sp. H13245; assembly: GCF_055690525.1. NCBI lineage: Bacteria > Bacillati > Actinomycetota > Actinomycetes > Streptosporangiales > Streptosporangiaceae > Streptosporangium > Streptosporangium sp. H13245. Next base: position 52,171 of record NZ_JBSZKT010000047.1, read on the forward strand.
CGAGCGCCTCCTGCACCACGCGCAGCAGCGTGTGCTCCGCCTTCGGGCCCAGCTCCACCTCGTCCAGGTCGGCGGTGACCGACATGCCCAGCCGCGTCTCGTACGTCCGGCACAGTTCGAGCAGCGCCGCGACCAGGCCCGCCTCCGCCAGCTCCGCCGGACGCAACTCCAGCAGCATCGCGCGCATCTCCCACATGATGCGCGCGATCGTCTGCTCCATCGTCTCGGCCTGGGTGCCGGCGCGCGAGCCCGCGGGCAGCGTCCGCCGCAGCGTGCCCGCCACCAGGTTCAGCGAGAACAGGTCCTGGGACACCGAGTCGTGCAGCTCCCTGGCCATCCTGCTGCGCTCGACCAGCCGGGCCCGCGCCCCCGCCGCCTCGCTTTCGGCCCGTACGGCGGCCTCGATCCGCTCGCTCATCGTGTTGAAGCTCTCCTCAAGGCGCCCGACCTCGTCGGTGCCCGAGACCGGGACGCGCGACCCCAGATCGCCTCGCGCCATCGCCGAGGTCCCCCGGGAGAGCCGCTCCACCCGGGAGATCAGCTTGCGCGTGCTGAGCAGGCCGAACCAGGCGCACAGCGGGACGAGCAGCAGCCACGCCAGCACGGTCGTCCCCAGCCAGCCGGTCCCGTTGGATTTCCAGCCGGAGGTGATGACGGGCGTGGACGGGGCGGAGCCGTGCGCGGCGGGTGCCTCCCGCGCCCACACGTACACCACCCCGAGCACCCGCCCGCCGGCCCGGATGGGGCTGGTCGCCCAGGCCACGGGGTGGCCCGGCCTGGTGCCCATCCCGCTGCGCGCCGCCGTGCCGCCCGGGAATCCGGGCGGCGTCGAACCCACCTCGCCGGCCGGAGGGACCGGGGGGACCACCAGGCGGCCGTCCGGCGCCACCACCGCCCGGGTCATCCTGATCCCGGCGAGGTCGTGGACGGCCTCCGCCACCCCTGAGGCCTGGCCCGTCCACCGTTCGGCCACCCTGAGCAGCAGCTCCCCGTCGGACAGACCTTCGTTTCGCCCGGCCAGATCGGCCGCGGCCAGGGCGAGCCCCATGGCGTCCCCCGCCGCGAGCACCTCCGCCTGGTCCTGCAGCGGGCGGCTCCCGTCCTTGGGGTACTCCACGTGGATCCACGGCGACAGCCCGCGCGGGATGACGAACCAGCCGATCATCGCCGCGAGGAAGGCCGCCACCGCCGAGATCAGCACGTACGACACGGCCATGCGAACCCTGAGGCCGGTACGGGAGAACATCGAAGCCTCCGCCCAGAATGGCAGGCCGGAACCGGGTCCGTGCTCTGCGCCGCACTCCCAGATTCTCATGAACGCCCCCTCTCCGGGAGCAAGATCAAGAAAGGGGGGGCGAGGCGGTCAGGATCGACGACTCCTCTCGGGACTCGTTCTCACCCGAGGCTTCGATCCGATCGGTCCAGCGGCGGCCGCGTGGCCGGATCCACCTTCCCTGCCGTGGGCCCGGCCCCCAGGCCGCACCCGGTGAACGGTCAGTTCGTTTCCGCGGTTTCCTTGGTTTCCTTGGCTTCCTCCGCCTTCTTGGCGGCGTCCTTCATCGCGTCCTTTTCCGTGTCGCCGAGCTTGTCGCCGACCGGGTGCCTGTCGCGCCCGGGCTTGTAGGGGATGTCGGTCGAGCAGGTCAGCGGCGCGTCCGCAGGGACCAGGCTCATCGTCGCGCCGAGCGGGTTGGGGTTGTCCGGCTGGTAGTCGGGGGTGCGGATGCCGATCAGTAGTTTGGTGCCGGTGGGCATCGCGCTCGGCGTGATGACTATCCGCGGCGGCTGGTCGCCGGTCTTGTCCGTGGTGATGACGTCGTCCAGGCCGTCCTGGCCGCCGGGAGGTGTGGTGTCGCACCATTTGTTGATCGTGACCTCGGCGGGCACCCCGGCCTGGGCCAGAGCGTTCTTCATCGTCGTGGGATCCAGGGACTCCTGCTTGGTGAGCTTCACGGTCACGGTGCCGTCGGCGTTGGAGTCGACGGAGAAGGCCGCCATCCGCACGTGTACCGCCGACGGCGCGTTGACCTGCTGACCGCCGAACGTCAGGGTCCAGGCGACCGTCGCGGCGAGCACGCCGCCACCGGCCGTGGCGGCAAGACGGCGATACCGCCGGCGGGCGCGGGCCGCCGAGATCACCTCATGCGCGGGTGTGCTCATCCGGACGCCTGACATCGAGTCGCGCACCGCGTTCAGTACGTCGTCGTCGTTCATCTGTGCTCCTCCAGGCTGGTGGCGGTGGTGATGGTGAGGTCGTCGCGCAGTGCCGCGATGGCGCGCGACAGGTGCGCGGTGACGGTTCCCGGAGCGATCCCGAGGGTCGTGGAGGTGGTGTGGGTGTCCAGGTCCAGGAAGACCCGCAGTGCCACCACCTCCCGCTGCCGTTTCGGCAACCGCCGCAGGGCGGCCAGCAGGGCGGGATCCACGTCCGGCGCATCGGGGCGTGCCGGTTGGGCGCTGTCGTGACCGGCCAGGGTGACCTCGTGACGACGACGCCGCCACCAGCTCACCCGCGTGTTCAGCGCCACCCGGACCACCCACGCGCGTGGCGCGGGATGCCGCCTGACCGTACGCCAGGACAGCCACGCCCGCGTGAACGCCTCGGCGACCAGGTCCTCGGCCAGCTGCCGGTCCCCGGTGGCCGCCACGACGGCGCGCAGGCACGCGTCCCGGGCGCTTTGGTAGAAGTCCTCGAACTCCATGTGCTCCACACCCCCCTCACGCATAAGCCGGCCAATCCGCTTACTTCGCACCTTGATTCGATAACGCGGACGTCCCGGCGACCGGCGGGCCCGCTCGTCGCCCTCCGGCACCCACGGCACCGCGCGGGCCCAGACGCGGCAACGGGAAGTCGGCTGCGGTCCGCGCGGTTCAGGTGCCGCCGGGCCGGTGGGTGTCGTGGAGGAGTTCGGCGGTGGTCCGCCACAGCGCGCGCTGGACCGCCTCGTCGCGGCCGATCTCGGGGCACTCCAACGGCTTGGTGGTCTTGGCGGCGAAGTAGCCTCCGGTGACGTGGGCGAAGGCGGGGTCGGTCGCGAGTTTCACGATGATGTCGGCGCCGTGGCGGGGGTCGCCGATGTTCAGCCGGGTGAGGGTCTTCTCCAGGGTGCGGGCGAGGGGAAGTTCGCGCCCGAGCCCGGTGGTGTTGAAGCCCGGGCACAGGCAGGTGACCGCGACGCCCGTTCCCTCAAGCCGGCGGCCGAGTTCCTGGGTGAACATGATGTCCATCAGCTTGGTCCGGCCGTACAGCGGGCCCGACTCGCGGCGGGTGAAGGCCGTTGTGTCGGTCAGGTCTGTGAGCGGGTCGATGGTGTGGACCCGGCGCGAGGCCCGGGAGGCGACCGTGACGATCCGGGCGGGGGCCGAGGCGGTGAGCTTGTCGCGCAGGGCGTTGGTGAGCGTCCAGGGGGCGAGGTAGTTGACCGCGGTCATCTCGGCCAGCCCCTCGGAGGTGATCCGCTGGGAGAAGGCGTGCAGGCCCGCGTTGTTGATCAGTACGTCGATCCGCGGGTAGTGCGCGTCGATTCGCTCCGCGGCCCGCCGGACCTCGTTGAGCAGGGACAGGTCGGCGAGGAAGACGTCCACCGGGGTGCCGGGGGCGCCCTGTTCGATCTCCCGGCGCAGCGCGTCCGCCTTGGTTTGGCTGCGGGCGATGACGCCGAGGTGGGCGCCGGTGCGGGCCAGGTCGAGAGCGGCCAGGCGGCCCAGGCCGTTCGTCGCCCCGGTCATCACGATGACGGGCCGGGTGTCCATGGATCTCCTTTTTTCACGATAATTGGTGAGGTACCTCATTAAGGTAACATTTCAATGAGGTACCTCACCAACTGGGTGACGGCGAGAGGAGACGACCATGAGGGACCGGACGGCGACGCCCGCGGAGATCGGCCTGCGGTATCTGTCGCTCGGCTACCGCCTGCGCAAGGTCGTCGACGACGGTATGACGGCCAACGGACCGTCACTGGCTCGTACGAAGGTCCTGCGGGCACTCGACGGACGCGGCGCCATGCGGCAGTCGTCACTGGCGCGAGAACTCGGTCACGCCCCCCGCTCGGTCACCCAGGCCGTCGAGGCCCTGGAGCGCGAGGGACTGATCGAACGGGCGGCCGATCCCGAAGACGGGCGTTCCAAACTCGTCAGCCTCACCCCCGAGGGCGCCAAGGCACTGGCCGCCGGTACGGCGGCGGGCGAACGCGTCCTGCGCGAGATATTCGGAACGCTGGACAGCGGACAACTGGCGGACCTGGGCGAACTCCTCGACGCCATCGACGCGGGCCTCGACACCTGACACCCGCCGCCGCGCGCCGCGCCGCCGGTAAAACCGAGACCGTCGTGGCGTACCTGTCCGGTTCCCTCGTGAACCCGCGGTTCCGGCCGCTCACCACATCCGCTACGTCCCCGGCGCCCCTGCTTCGCGCATCCACGCCTGAAGGCCGGGCGTCCTCGTTGGACGCCCGGCCCGTCACCGGCCCCGTGTCACGGGGGCCGGTGGGCTCAGAGCTCGCAGTTCTGCTCGGTCTCGCCGGTGCAGGTGTCGGTGTTGGCGCCCCCGTCGGTGGTGTCGTTGCCGCCCCGGCCGTGCAGGAAGTCGTCGCCGCTGTCGCCGACGAGGACGTCACGGCCGCTGCCGCCCCACAGGGTGTCGTTACCGGCCGAGCCGAAGATCTCGGTGAACCGGTTGACGGTGTCGTTGTTGACGATGTCGTCGCCCTGAC
>NZ_JBSZKT010000048.1:0-53368 GCF_055690525.1 Streptosporangium sp. H13245
CGCCGAGGCGCTCGCGTCTGCCTTGGCCACTCAGGTGGAGCGGATCCACCGGGCGCGAGCGAGCCACACCTTCACTTCCTGAACTCCCCGCGAGCGGTGGTGCGCAACCAGGGACCGCCCGCGGGGCGTCTCCCGGCTGCAGTTCATCGGCGGGCTCGTACGGTTGAGCCGGGTTGTCTAGCCAGGGAACTGCGGCACCCAGCTCACCATCTCATCGCCTAGCAACGCCAGCCCCCACCACACGCCCGCGGCGATTGTGATGCCCAGCAGGAGGGCCATCACGACCAGCGAGGCCAGGGCCTGCCAGGAGAACCGGGTGCGGCGCTGGAAGTTCGCCATAGCACGAGCGAAGCAGGCAGACGGGCGGTGGACCAGCCCCCCGCTGGCATCGGTCGTAGAAATCTCGCGTACGGCCGCGCGTGGGGGAGAGCACCGAAAAGTGTGTTGATCTTCGCCGAGGTGTCGCGACACCTGCCGGAACGCGCTGACCTGTAACCCCCTCGCACGGGGCGCCCTCTTCCCTCCGCGAGGGTGCCACGCTGACCAAGCTGCGGAGCATCTTGACGCATGCTTCAGCACAGTTGAGCATCAGAGTCGAACGCACCAACCCCATCGGAAGGCGCAACCATGAGACTCACCCTGCTCGGCACCTCCAGCGGAAAAAGCGGCTGCCCCGCCCTGTACGCCACCGACCGGGGCACGTACGTCGTCCAGGGCAAGCGCGTCACCGATCAGGAAGCGATCGCCGACCTGGTCGGCCTCCAGGACGACGAGTTCTACGTGGAAGTCCCCGCCCACCTCCTCACCTTCGCGCAGAAGCCCGAGTGACTCGATTCGTCGACCGCCCTGAATTCACCGACCTGGTTCTCGGCTTTGAGTACACGGCGTTCCGGCTGGAGGTCCGCGACCGCTACAACGAACCATCCGAGGCCAAGGTCTTGCACCGGTTCCTGAGCAGCGGGCAGTTGGACGACTCCTACATGTCGGACTGGGTCGAGGAGCTTGGCCCCCGACTGGCCGGCGGTCAGCGAATGGACCGGGTCCGGGTGGTGTCCGAACCGCACAGCGACTACACGCGGTTCGGGCTCGCCCTGGCGGCGTACAACACCGCAGCAGGTGAGGACATCAGGTACCTGCCCCGCCGCCATGCGGCCGAAGTTGATCTGCCCGAGCATGACTTCTGGCTGATCGACTCCACTACGCTGCTCATCTTGACGTTCGACGATGACGACGTGCTCCTCGGTGCTGACCTCATCGACGATCCGGCCGTGGTCGTGAAGCACTGCTACTACCGGGACGTGGCCCGCCGCCATGCCCTCCCGTGGATCGAGTACAAGACGCGTGTCGACCTACCAGAAAGCTCGTGAAGCACTCGGCCTGCGCCTGCGTGAGCTGCGGCGAGACGCCCGCCTGACGGGCACCGAACTCGCCGCGGCTCACGGCTGGCACCGCACGAAGATCCCCAAGATCGAGAACGGAAAGCAGACGCCGTCCGACGCCGACCTTGAAGCGTGGGCGGCGTCCTGCGGTGTGCCGGAACAGACTCGCGAGCTGATCGCCGCTCTACGGTCGCTGGAAGGCCAGTACATCGAGTTCCGCAGGATGTTCCGGGCGGGTATGGCCGGGCAACAGCGCGCGTTCGCCGAGGTCGAAACGGCGGCCACCTTCATCCGCAACTTCGAGACCTGCTTCGTCCCGGGTCTGCTGCAGACGCCTGAGTACGCCCGCGAGCGGCTCGCCGAGGCGATCGCCTACGACAGCGCGACAGACGATCTTGACGAAGCCGTCGCCGCACGGATGGCCCGCCAGCAGATCATCTACTCCACCGGTCGACGCTTCCACTTCGTCATCACCGAGTCCGTCCTGAAGCTTCGCCTGTGTCCGGTCGAGGTTCTGGCCGGTCAGCTGGAGAGGCTGGCGGTCGCCTCGACGATGCGGACGATCCGCCTCGGCCTCATCCCCTTCGAGGTCCGCTACCCGGTTGAGCCAGTCCACGGATTCCACATCTTCGATGACCGGCACGTCTCGGTTGAGACTCTCACCGCGGAGCTCACCATCACCCAGGCGAGCGAGGTGAACGCTTACCTGGGCTCGTTCGCCCGGCTCGCCGACGCGGCGGTCTACGGCAGGGAGGCACGGGCGCTGATCGACAGCGCGCTGGATGACCTGGTGCCCGGCAAGTAGCGGAAAGTGCGGCAAGATGCTCGCTCCACACGGGCATCGTCGCGCGGGCGCATCTTGGCGCACTGTCCTTCAAGGTGCATGCCGGTCAGTCCTACCGTCCTGAGCATGGCTTCCTTCTCTGAGCCGCTCCTGTTGACCGACGAGCAGGCCCACGCTCTCCTGCTGCACCTCGGTCACGCGTTTCCGCCTTGGCGGATCTGGCGGGCGAGCGGCATCTGGTACGCGACCGGGCCGTGTCGCCTCCCGGAATGCGTGTGCTCTCGCACCCTGCACGCGCCCGGACCGGCTGATCTGTGCCGTCAGCTCGGCGAGGTGGAGCGGGCAGGGCGGGCGCGGCGCGGGGACGGCGTCTTGTCGAACGAGGTGGCGTTCCTCCTCGGCAAGGGTCAGTTCTCCGACGAGGCCGCGCACTGGGCTGAGCGGCAACTGGAGGCGCTGCGGCAGGAGTTTCCCGGCTGGGACATCACCTGTGTGGCCGACCTGTCCACCCCGGTCTGGTACGCCGTCCTGCGCACCGCGCCGACCGACCGGCAGAAGGCGGCCGGGGTGTTGGCCGAGCTCATGCGGTTCTCCGCCGAGGCGCTCGCGTCTGCCTTGGCCACTCAGGTGGAGCGGATCCACCGGGCGCGAGCGAGCCACACCTTCACTTCCTGAACTCCCCGCAGGCGGTGGTGCGCACACCAGGGGCCGCCTGCGGGGGTTGAGCGCAGCCGGAGCAGCGTCTCAGGGACGGGACTCTGCTGAACAGTCGACCGCGACCGGTGCCCCCGCCTCGACTCGTCCTCCGGGCGGGGGCACCTTCACATTCAGGTATCCACCTCGGATGCCAGAGGCGGTCGTCCTCGCTGCCCCAGCTGGCCAAGGAGTGAACGTCCTGGCGCTCGGTATGCCGTTTCAGCGCACCTCCAGACGAGCACCGGGCCGGGCTTTACCGTGACAGAGCGAGCAGAGGAAGGAGCCCAATGTGATGGCTGATATCAATCTCCGACCCGGGGAAATCCCTCTCGATGACCCTCAGGTCATCAAGGCGATACAGGTTTACGACACCCTTAATTCACGCGAGCAGCGGGAGATATTTAGGTCGGTTTACCGTGCGGCTACTGCTTTCAATCGCACCGGTGATATTGACCACCTGGCCCGGCTCGCGGAAAGTGTGAAAACGATGGTCCTTCTTCACGGGCACCCAGCCGCCCGGCAGGCGATCCTCAACGCACCCACCGAACCCAGCTCCGCCGAGGACCTGAGAGACGTCAACGACCTGGTCAGGCGACTACAGGAGTAGCTATTGCGTAGGCTCCGGATCACTGAGCATACTGAGACGCTCGTTATAAAGTGGAAGACTGGAGCCGCGCCGGAGGACCGGCAATGCGTTGAAAGGCTTCTTAGGGCAATCGAAGACCTGTCCGCAATGAAGGGAAAATTCTACTGGGAAAAACATCCCAGTGACCCGACCATCACGGTCTTCCAGCCCCGCGAGGGGCTTTTCGTATTGGTCCGAATGTGGACTGATGATCCGGCTGGCAATCTAGATCAATTCGATGTTGTCACGATCATGGATGCCAAGGATCTCGGGGACACGTAGATTCTCGCCGCCGCACTGGCCCGTGCTGGATAGCTTGAGGTGCAAGCCCCGGCTCGCTCCCCATCCTGACTAGGACATCCGGTGCGCATCAGCTACGAGACGGCGGCGGCTCCCGGCCAGCCGTACAACGAGGACTACGTCCTCGCGGGCCCCACATGGGTCGCCGTGCTGGATGGGGCGACCGCCCCGGCCGGGGTGGAGTCTGGACGCAAGCACGACGTGCCGTGGCTGGTGGCCCAGTTCGGCAGCGCGCTGGGCCGTCCGCCTGTCCCTCGACGCCGGACAGAGCCGTACTCCGCCGAACCGACCCCCGTTTTCGACGAGATGCGTGGGTTGACTTCATCTACCTTGGACCCGGTCGCCTCCTCCGCACTACTGCTAGTTGTCTCCCTCGCCTCGGTGGACGCCGCCGGCTTTCTCACGCGACTACTGCGCCGACGCCTCGACCCGTTTGGCGAAACCTCGCAGCCCCAGCCACGTGTCCCTGTTTCGGCATGTCCTCAAGTGGATTACAGGACAGCCTATGCAGGTTTTCCTTGCTCTTACCGTAACTGTTCGAACATTTTTTCATCGCTGCCTCAGCCGTAGTCGGATCAGTGAGAAACCCCTTGTTATCAAGGGTGGGGCGCACTTTCATGGCGCGATCGGCTATCGAGCTCGCCTGCGATGACGAAGGGCCCAGGGCTACGAATTATCCAGGTGAATCGGTTGATGTCGTGGAACGCCGTCAACCCACCGTCTGTGCAGAGCGTCCTACGCTCCGCAAACCCCCTCCGCTCCCAGGAGCCCCTCATGAGCCACCAGTACGGACCGCCACAGGGACGACAGCCGCAACCGCCCTACGGCCAGCCACCGCAATACGGGCCACCTCAAGGGCAATACATGCAGCAGCCGCATATGTCGCCTCCGCCAAGTCCGTACTGGTACGTGCCGCCAGTCGTTGCTGCGCCGCCGCGCAACGGAATCGGCTTAGCCGCCATCATCTGTGGCGGCATCGGCGTCCTGTTCGGCCTCGTCGCCATTGGCTTCATCGTCGCCGGTCCGCTGGCACTCGTCGCCATCACGCTAGGCCTCACCGGCATGTCCCGAGCCCGGAAAGGGGCGGCGACGAATGGTGGTGTCGCCACCATCGGCATGCTGCTCGGCATCGTCGCCGCCGCCATGTCCATCTGGGGCGCCAATCGGGTCTTCACCGCCGTAGATGATGCCCGGAACAAGCTTGGCGACGCCCAGCAGCAGATCGAATGCATGGAGGATGCCAAGACTGCCAACGAGATCTTCGCCTGCTCAGGGTAGTCACACCTCGACCCTTTTTGTAGTAGGGGAGGCTGGCCGAACCGTTCGGCGACCGTCGGGGTCAGGAAACTCGCTTTACGACGTCGTTGACATGCCTCTGGCTCTTCGTCTCATCGTGCAGAGATTCTTTGGAGCCGCTGACGCGATCAGACGAGGCGTCGCCTGCGGATGAGGGCGCAGGCGAGGCCGAGGAACGCCTCGAAAAGTCGGCACGTACCTCCCAGCGGATGCACAGACGGCGGAAGGCATGCGGCAGGGCGAAGGCATGTTCCACGATCCGGTGGTGTTCGCCCAAGTCGGAGCCGCGTTCTGTCTTGACCGGAAGACCGACGGGCCGACCGGCCGGGCTTACCCGTCGAGGGCTTCGGTGTAGCGGCGGGCGAGGGTGCGGATGTGGTCGAGGAGTTCTGGTGGGCTGTCGACGCGGAAGTCCATCATCAGCATGCTGAGGTAGATGGCGATGGTCTCCAGGGCGTCGGCGCCGGTGACGAGGACACTGGTGTGGGAGTCGACGGCCTCGACGACGCCGACGGCGGGGTTGATGCGGGCGATCACGGTCTCGGCGGGGGCGAGGACGGTGACGCGAGCGTGCACCTTCCAGCCGGTCTGCGCGACTTCGCGCAGGACGAAGGCGACCAGGTCGTCGTCGGGCAGGGAACGGGGCGCGAAGCGGCGGGACGCGGACCGGACGCCGGTCAGGTCGGCGACGGGCAGCGCCCGCCAGGCGTGCGCGCCGAGGTCGTAGGCGACCAGGAACCAGCGGCGGCGCCAGCTGATCAGACGGTAGGGCTCCACCTCGGTCTCGGTGCCGGCGCGGGTCGCCAGCAGGGTCGCGCCGTCGCGGATCGCGTCCGCGACGACGGTGAGGGTCGCGGCGGGCACCGGGGCGTCGGGCTCGCGGGAGCCGACCGTGGCGGGCCCGACCGCGGTGGCCGACCGCAGGGCGGTCACCTTGCGCTGCAGGCGTTTCGGGAGGATCCGCTGGAGCTTGGCGAGCGCCCGGGTGAGGCTGGCGTCGATGTCGGTGATCCCGGTGGAGCCGTCCTCGGCCAGGCCGACGGCCAGTGCCACGGCCACCGCCTCGTCGTCGTCGAGCAGCAGCGGGGGCATCTTCGGGCCCTGTCCGAGCCGGTATCCGCCCGCCGCGCCGCGCGTGGCGTGCACCGGATAGCCGAGTTCGCGGAGGCGCTGGATGTCCTGCCGCAGGGTGCGTCCGGTGACGCCGAGGCGTTCGGCGAGCTCACGGCCGGTATGGGACCGGTCCTGCAGCAGGGACAGCAGGCGCAGCACTCGAGTCGTCGTCGGAGCCATCGATCTCTTCTCATCCCGAGTGACTATTAGGCACGAAAGTAGCCTAATAGGCCCATAGATTGGTGTCACAGGCACGGAAGAGATCGAAAGGCGAGATCATGAACACCACCACCACCGCCACCGTCACCTCCCTGCAGCCGGTCTGGCGTGAGGTGCTGGCCGTCTCCTACCTGGCGCTGGAGAACAGCGTCGCGGGTGTGCGGGACGGCCAGTGGGACAACGCCACCCCGTGTTCGGACTGGACGGTCACCCAGGTGATTCAGCATGCCGCGGGCGATCAGCTCGCCTACGCGAAGATGTTCGGCATCGGGAACGGCCCGGCCTACGACCCCTTCTCGCCCTCCGGAGCCGTCGACGGCACCGCGGCGGAGCTGGTGAAGGACGCCATCGAGCAGACCGCCGCGGCGTGGGCGACGGTCGCCGACGACACCGAGACCGTTCCGACGCCGCTGCCTCACGGTGACCTGCCCACCCCGGTCGCCGCGGTGATGTGCGCGCTCGACGCCGCCGTGCACGCGTGGGACATCGCGATCGCCACGGGCCGGCCGTCCCCGCTCGACGACGAGCTCGCCGGCCACCTTCTCGCCGCGGCGCGGGGAATCGTCGAACCGCTGCGCCAGTGGGGCGCCTACGCGCCGGTGGTCGAGACCGCCGGTGGTCCCTCCTCCACCCCGGTCGTCGACGACCTGCTCCGCTATCTCGGCCGCACCCCGCGCTGACGATCCGACGACCGATCCTCGAACGCGTCACGGTCCTCGTCTTTCTTCCTCGCTTTCAGGCCGCCGGGTCCGCGCCGAATCGCTGTCACCGCATATCGCGGACCCGGGCCGTCCTTCCGCGATGAGAATCGGCGGAGAAAAGCCTGGACATGGTGACGGGGAAGATTTAAAAACGTAGACAATCGAGGTCGGTTCCGGTCGTGACACACCGAGAGCCTATATATGGTCATAAATGGGCTTTCGTGCCGTTGACCTGCGCTTCCATTGGCTGATAGGGCCGCTGCTTTACGGGGTGCCGAAGATGATTCACAATCCCTGCGAGGGGTCATACGCCGACGCGGTTCGATAGGGGCATCATGCAACTCGGCAGGCGATCTCTGATGGCGGTCCTTCTCACCCTCGGACTTCTCGTCCTGGCGTTACTCATCGCCGCACCGGTGACCGGCCCGGCCGGAGAGACGGCCCTGGCCGCCGTCCCGGCGGGGGACGCCCCGTACGCGGCCGTTCCGGTGTCCGTGACGGCCGGGACGACCCCGGCCTCCTCACCGAGCCCTTCACCGGGTGACCGGGTGCCCCCGTCAAAGCCGGCCGGCCTGAGCGAGCCCTGCCTGTGGGACTTCCGGGGCACCGCGTTCTGCTGGCAGCCGTCGAGCGACAACGTGGCGGTGACGGCGTACGACATCTACCGCGAGACCGCGACGGGTTACACCAAGGTCGGTACGGTCTCTCCCGGTTTCCTGCTTTTCACCGAATCCGGCCTGGTCACCGGGCAGCGCTACACCTACGTCGTGGTGGCCAGGGACGCGGCCGGCAACCTCAGCGCGCCGTCCGACCCGCTGTCCGTCCTCGCCAGGGAAGGTCTCCCCTCGCCGACCCCGACCCCGACCCCGACCCCGACCCCGACCCCGACCCCGACCCCGACCCCGACCCCGACGCTCGGCCCGTCGTGCACGGTGTCGTACCGCGCGACGACATGGGGTTCGGGGCTGACCGCGCAGGTCACCGTGCGCAACACCGGCACGACCGCGATCGACGGCTGGACGCTGACGGTCGACTACCCGACGCCGGCCGTACGCCTCACCTCGGGCTGGTCGGCGGACTGGGCCCAGGCAGGTGCACGGCTCACTGGCACGAGCAAGCACTGGAACAAGGTCATCCCCGTCGGCTCGTCGGTGCAGGCCGGGTTCGTCCTCTCCTCCAGCGGGCCCCCGCCCGTTCCCGTGGGCTTCGGCCTCAACGGAAGGGCCTGCGCCACCGGCTGAGCGCGTCCGGGCGGTGCCGGTGCGGCACCGCCCGAGGCGAAGCCCCGTGCCACCCGGTGCGTCGGACGTCGTCTCCGGCGAAGGCGATATCAGGGTGAACGACGAAACATCATCTACATCGTGGACAAGGTTTTCGGAGTGGAACTTTATGGACGTCTTATGCGTCGTCCAAGGAAAGCGGGGGCGTTGCCACGTTGCCATGGGGAAGGCAGGAGAGCCATAGGGGCGACACGATCGCTCGCCGGGGGCGGGTGTGAGATGGGGGTGGACGACGGGTGTCTCGTCGTCGAGGTGCCGGGACGTCATCCGATCCGGGTGCCGCTCACCGGTGAGGAACGCGCGGTCTGCCTGGCCCTGTACCGCCTTCCCCGCGAGATCGGGGTCGTCTACGGAGTCGCGGTCCTGGACGCGGAGGGGAGGGTCATGCTCGACTCCCCGGGGGCCAGGCCCCGCGGCCTGACGGAGACGTTCGCCGCGGACGCCGGGCTGACCTTCGAGTACCGGCTCTACGCCACCGAGCGGGAGGGGCGCGCCGCCCTTGAGAACCGGGCGCCGCGGTGGCGTACCACGGCGGACGCGGGGCTCCCGGTGCGCGGCGACCGCTCCGACGAGGCGGTGGCCAGGCTCCGGCCGTACGACGAGGTGTCCGGCGAGCTCCGGCCGTACGAGGGGGCGCTGGAGGGCGCGCCCCGCCCGGCGACCACGCTCGGCTGGGACGGCCGGACACTGGTCGCGACGGATCCGGTGGCCGGGCGTTCGCTGCTGCTCGCGCCCGCCTCCCTGTACCACTACCGGTACGAGCGCCGGGTGCTCGTCGCCGGAAGGAAGGAGTCGCGCTCCCTCACCGGGCTGGCCGTGCTCGACGCCGACGGGCTGGTGCTCGCCGACCTGCCCGGCGCGTGGACGGCCCACGAGGTGGCCGCCTTCGCGGCCGGGCGGCAACTTCCCGTGCACGACGCCCTGGTGATGTCGTCGAGGATGGTGCGTACCACGCTGAGCAGGCGGGCCCCCGGCTGGGCGCGCCTCACCGGGCTGGAGGTCCCCCGGCTGTCCAGGACCAAGAGGAACGTCGCGGTCTGCGCGGGGGTGGCCGGGTTGTTCGCGATGGCGTACATCGTCGCGGCGGGTGGCTGGTTCGCGTGGCGGGGGCTGTCCGCGCTGGGCGGGATGCTGCTGGACCTGCTGGACGCCAAGTGGCTGGCGGTCTTCTTCGCCCCCCTGCTCGTCGTCCTGAAGCCCGTGCGGCAGGCGTGGCACACCTGGCGCGTCCGGCGCGGCTCCGCGCTCGGGCCGCCCGGGGGGCCGTACCTCTCCGTCTCGGGCGGCAGGACGCTGAGCGTCCGGCTCGGCCCGCGGATCGTCCCCGATGACATGGAGATCGGGCCGGACCTGGGCTGCGCGGGCGCCCTGACGGCCTACCGTCACGAGAAACTGTCCGGGCTCTTCGTGCTGGACGGCGAGGGAAGGCCCGTCCGCCACCTGCCCGGCCCGTGGCCGCTGGAGGACACGCACCGCTTCGCCGTGCGGCACGGACTCGGTTTCGAGGTCCGGACGCTGTCCCGCGAGGAGTATCTCGACCTCACCGCCCGCGCCCGCGACGCCGTACCCTGACGCGACGGTACGAGGGGCGCGTCCCGATGCCGGATACCTCTGAGCGGGAGGAATCCACCGTGACGGATCGACGCAGGGCAGGGTCGTACGGCACCATTATGTGACGCATGACGGCAATGTCCTCTCCAGTGATCGGCGAAGCCTCCGGCAGCTCGCGGATCGCGGCGGGGTTCTGCCCGGGTGGAGGCCCGATCCTCTCGTGAACGACTTTCCAGAGAACTCGCCGCTGCCACCCGCATACCTCTCACCTCCCCTGAAAGGCCCCCTATGAGCGACATCAACGCACTCCTCGCCCAGCGCGCCGAGCTGGACCGCCAGATCGAGGAACTCCAGTCCGGAGACCTGAAGGAGCGCGAGAACACGCTCAGCGACATCCTCGCGGCCGTCGCCGAGTGGGCCACCGTACGCGGCCACGAGGCACTCAGGAGGGAACTCAAGAACTGGGAGTACGTCACCTTCGCCGGTATCGAGGTCGGCGTCGGTCACGACGGCGGTGAGCGCTGGGGACTGCCGCAGAGCTCGGTCAGCGTGATGGACTCCGTCAGCGGGACCGACGTGGAGTTCGGGACCACGCCCCCTCCGGTCCAGGCCGTCCTCGGCCTGCTGGACGGCCTGCTGGCCACGCGCTGACCCCACCTCGCGTACGCCGGAACCGGGAACGACCTCGACAGCCGTACGCGGGGACCGAAGACGATCTCCATGGCGCGTAAGCCCCCGCTCTCTCCCTTCCTTTCTAGTGGTCGTCCTAGCGGTCGTCGCAACACCCCAGGCCAGACTTCGAGATTCGTGGTGACCGCTCAGCTCAGGGACCCCGGAAGCTGCTCAAGGAGCGAGAGCACTACCTTGCTCTGATGCGGCGGGGCGTGAGCAACCGGCAGGCGTGCCAAATCGTCGGCGTGAACGAGCGGACCGGACGTGAGTGGTTACGCGGCCGACCTGGGGGGCGCAAGAAGAAGGCGCGACTGCCGGCGCGAGATGCACCGGCAGTCGCGGTCCTCGCGGGCAGAGGCAGAACCATCGAGGCCCGAGGCTCCTCTCGGTACGTGGGCGAGGACAAGCGCGTCCACATCGCTGATCGGTCACGGGAGAAGGTGTCGATCCGTGAGATCGCGCGCGAGCTGGGCCGTGGGCCCTCCACGATCAGCCGGGAGATCCGCCGTAACCGGCACCCATCCAACGGGCAGTAACGGCCCCATGCCGCGCGAGCGCGGGCTCGTCGTCCACGTCCCAACGCGAACGGCCCGCCGAGGCCGACGACCGCGTCGTTCCCGGCCGCTGGGAGGGCGATCTCATTATCGGCAGGAACCGGTTGTCCGCGATCGGGACCTTGGTCGAGCGCACTACCCGCTACGTCATGGTGGTCCACCTGCCGACTGACCACAGCGCGATGCCTGCTGGGCACCATGGCCGCACTGCCGGCCCAGCTCAAGTGCTCCCTGACCTGGGTGGGAAACCCCGGCCCAGCGGCTGGCCCGGGCGCTGAGCTTCACATTTTGAATCCAGGGCGGCTGAGTGATCTTTCCGATGCGGCAACGGGCCAGACCGGCCCGGCTTCGCAGGTGATGGTGCGCAGGGCGTCGGCGCGCTCGCCGATGCACTCTGCCGCGTCCGGCGTCCTGTGTCCGGCCCGCCCGGATGGCGTTATGTGACACAGATCACATCTCATAGCGTGAATTCGCGACCGTCGTACGGGCGAAAGCCGACGAACCATTGCGCAAGGACGGGAGCACCATGTGATCGCCGAAGAATCCGGCAGGGCCGACGACGCCGAGTTGATCCGGCGCTCGGAACGCGCCCCCGAGGTCTTCGCCGGCCTCTTCGACCGGCACGCGCCCGCATTGCGGCGCTATGTCGCCCGACGGCTGGGGCCCTCACTGGCCGACGACATCGTCGCCGACACCTTCCTGGCCGCTTTCCGGCGCCGCCACCGCTACGACGCCAGCCACCCCGACGCACGGCCTTGGCTGTATGGCATCGCCGCCCGGCTCATCAGCCGGCATCGGCGGGTGGAGGTCCGCCTCTACCGGGCGCTGGTCCGCAGCGGCGTCGACGAGATCACCGAGGTCTGTACCGAACGCGTCGACGACCGGGTCGCCGCCCAGCAGGCAGGGCTGGCGGCGGCGCTGGCGAAGCTGTCACCCGGCGACCGGGAGGTGCTCCTCCTCGTGGCCTGGGCCGAGATGTCGTACGGCGATGTGGCCCGCGCGCTCAACATCCCGGCCGGAACCGTCGCGTCCCGCCTGCACCGGGCCAGAGTCAAGACGCGCCAGGCGCTCAGCGGATCTACCCCCGCCACTACCCGAGAGGAGTCCTTCGATGGATGATGACCTGCGATCGCTGCGCGAGTGGCGCGCCGAGGTCTCCGAGCCGGGCCAGGAATGGATCATCCCGCAGCGCCGGCGGCTGCTGAAGCGGATGCGGGGGCGCGGGTGGGCACTGAGGCGCCGCCTGCTCGTGGTCGTGGCGCTGGGGGCCGCCGCCGCCGCGTTCGCCGTGGCCAACCTGCGGCCGGAAACGTCCATCCCGGGCCCGGTGAACACGCTGCCGGTCGTTCGACTCGACTCCAGCGTGGTGCTCGCCCACGCCGCCGAGGTGGCGGGCAGGCGCAAAAGCACCCGGGCGCCCCTGCCGACACAGTGGCACTACACCAAGACCCTGGACAAACAGCCGACCTCGGACACGGTCAGGACCAGCGAAGGATGGCTGCGCTACGACGGCAAACAGCGCGCCGGCTTCGGCGAGGACGACGAGCTGGTTGTCCGCGACGTTCCCCTGGATCCGGGCGATGACGACCTGTCGCCGCAGCAGTACGACGCCAAACTCCGCGCCCTGCCGACCGACCCGAGGAAGCTGCTGGCCAAGGTCACAGGTGATCGCCACTGGATCGAGGGGGCACACGAGGAAGGCGTCCCCAAGAGTGCCGAATCCGCCGACGCCCGCGCCTACCGAGTGATCACCCTCTACCTGAGCAGGTACGGCACGATGCCACCACGGCTGGAAGCGGCCATGTTCCACGCCCTGGCGCTCATTCCCGGCGTCCGGATCGAGCAGGGCGTGCGGGACGCCGCGGGCCGCAGCGGTCTGGGTGTCTGGCGGGAGGGAGACTTCGACACGCCCGAACGCCGCTACGACATCCTCGACCCGGTCACCTATCGCTACCTGGGCCGTCAGATGCTCTGGCTGCGCGACGACCTCAGGCCCGGCGACAGCGAGCCCTTCTTCCGCAAAGGCGCGGTGTGGAGCACGGCCCTGCTGTCGTCGGTGATCGTCGACCGTCCCGGCCAGCGAGGCTGACGCTCACCGCACCGACGGGAAGCCCGCGAAACCCGGATTGTGAGCAGCAGGGGTTCCGGTAGTAGTCGCCGAAGACCCATCGGTGCTCTCGCACCGGAGCCTCCACCGGCGAACCCTAAGATCGTCGCGATACATTCCGTGTCGCGACGATCCCTGGAAACCGCCCCCGGAGGACGGGGGTTTCCGCGTCAGAGCTTGCGGAAGGTCCTCGCCTCCTCGGCCGCCGCGAGTACGGCAGGCAGCGAACAGCCGGTGCCCGCCGACACGACGGCCGAGATGGTCCCCTCCACGAACGGCACGTCGGCGATGACCACACGCTCGTCCGCGAAGAGCCGGGCGGTGAGCACCGAGCTTCCCAGGTCGGGGATGAGGATCACCCCGTCTCCCCGGTCCACCTCCTCGATCGCCGCCGCCACCAGGTCGGGGCTGGTCCCGAGGCCGCCGTCCTCGGTGCCGCCCGCGGCGGCGAGCGGGACGTTCGTGCCGCCGATCTGCGCGGCCAGCAACGCCACCTCGGCCGCCAGCGGGCCGCTGTGCGAGATGAGGACGATGCCTACCATGTGGCCGCCGACCTGCCCGTCGACGGCGCGTCCGGGAAGGACCGCGCCCGTCCGGCGGGGGCGACGCTCCCCGCACGACGGGCGGGAGCGGGGACGACGTTCTCCGTACGGAGGATGGGAACGGGGACGCTCCCCGTACGGCGGGCGGGGGCGGGGAGGCGTGTCATCGCGCCGTCACCGTGTGCAGGGCGGTGAGGATGAGCGCGGTGGAGGCGGCGCCGGGGTCCTCGTGGCCCACGCTGCGCGGCCCGAGATAGCTGGCCCGCCCCTTGCGGGCCTGCATCGGGATCGTCGCCTCGGCTCCGGTACGGGCCGCCGACGCCGCGGCGCCGATCGCCTCCGCCGGGTCCTTTCCCTCCTTCGCCGCCTGCTCCAGTGCCCGTACGGCCGGGGCGAGGGCGTCGACCATGGTCTTGTCGCCCTCGGCCGCCGATCCCAGCTTCCGCACCCCGGCGAGGGCGGCCTCCAGGGCGGTGTGGAGTTGCGCGACGGACACCTCGGCGGTGTCGCCCAGCGTCTTGCCCGCCTCGCGGAACGCCGTGCCGTACAGGGGACCCGACGCCCCGCCGACCTTGCGGATCAGGGTGTTGCCCACCAGCACCAGCAGCGACCCCGGGGTGCCGGGTTCTCCGGCGGCCAGCGCCGTGGTGACCGCGGTGAGACCCCGGTCGAGGTTGGCCCCGTGGTCGGCGTCGCCGATCGCGGCGTCCAGGCCGGTCAGCCGCTCCTTCTCGGCGGCGACGGTCCTGGCGGTCTCCTCGATCCAGGCGGTGAAAAGGGCGGTGTCCATCGCGGTGCTCATCTCAGCGTTCATCTCGGCGTCGTCTGCGTAGGTGTTCGGGTCGGTGTTTGGTTCGGTGTTCGTTCGCGCGGGCGGGCGGCCGTGCCGGAGGTCATCAGCGGCCCCAGCGCAGGGCGGGGGTCTCGACGGGGGCGTCCCAGAGCCGGGTGAGCTCCTCGTTCAACCGGCAGACCGTGATCGAGAACCCCTGCATGTCGAGGCTCGTCACGTAGTTGCCGACGAGGTTCCGCGCCGCCCGCGCCCCCTTCTCCGCCAGGTGCTCCGCGACGGCCGCGTAGGCGACGTACAGCTCGATCAGCGGTGTGCCGCCCATGCCGTTCAGCATGACGAGGGTGTCGCCGGAGATCGGCAGGTCCTCGTGGATCGCGTCCATCGCCAGGTGGACCAGTTCGCGGGCCGGGCGCATGGCCGAGCGCGTCCGGCCGGGCTCGCCGTGGATGCCGATGCCCAGCTCGGTCTCGGTGTCGGCGAGGTCGAAGGTGGGCCTGCCCGCCGCGGGTGTGGTGCAGGGGCTCAGCGCGACCCCGAAGGAGCGGCTGCGGGCGTTGACCTCCCTGGCCACCCGCGCGACCTCGGCCAGCGGCGCGCCGGTCTCGGCCATCGCCCCGGCGATCTTCTCGACGAACAGCGTGGCGCCGGTGCCCCTGCGTCCCGCCGTGTAGAGGGAGTCGCGTACGGCCACGTCGTCGTCGACCAGCACGCTCTCCACCCGTACCCCCTCCTCGCCGCTCAGTTCGGCGGCCATCTGGAAGTTCAGCACGTCGCCCGTGTAGTTCTTCACGATGTGCAGGACCCCCGCCCCGCCGTCCACCGCCGAGGTGGCCTCGATCATCTGGTCGGGTACGGGGGAGGTGAAGATCTCACCGGCACAGGCCGCGTCGAGCATGCCGTACCCCACGAACCCGGCGTGCAGCGGCTCGTGCCCCGACCCGCCGCCGGACACCAGGCCCACCTTGCCCGGCCGCGGCCCCGAGGCCCGGAACACGATCTGGTTGTCCACGTCCACCCGCAGCCCGGGATGCGCCGCCGCGACGCCGCGCAGCGCATCGGGAACGACCGACTCGACATCGTTGATGAGCTTTTTCACAGTTTCCAAACTCGTCCTGTTCGCGGGTGATGGCAAGCACCGGCCGTGGAAGCCGTCCCGGGTCCGGCCGAGGCCGGTGGTGGTGGCGGCGGAGGTGGCGGTGTAGGAGGATCTGCCCAGTTCTTATCCCAGCTGGAGGCGTCATGTCGGTGTTGCGGAACCTGGTGGAGAGCATCCGGAACGGCGGGATCGAGGTGATCGACCTGACGGCGCCGCTGTCGCCGGAGACGCCGATCCTGCGGCTGCCGGAGCCGTTCGGCAACACCGTGCCGTTCACGCTCAGGGAGATCAGCCGCTACGACGACCGCGGCCCCGCGTGGTACTGGAACGACATCGTGACCGGTGAGCACACCGGCACCCATTTCGACGCGCCCGTTCACTGGGTCACCGGCAGGGACGGCGAGGACGTCTCGCAGGTGCCGGTCGAGCGGCTGATCGCCTCGGCCGTGGTCCTCGATCTCACCGCCGAGGCGGCCGAGGACCCCGACTTCCTGCTGGAGATCGCGCACGTCAGGGCGTGGGAGGAGGCCAACGGGCCGTTGCCGGAGGGCGGCTGGCTGCTCTACCGCACCGGCTGGGACGCCCGCTCCCACGACCAGGAGCGTTTCCTGAACGCGAACGAGACGGGCCCGCACACGCCCGGCGTCTCGGTCGAGTGCGCCCGGTGGCTGGCCGGGGAGACCTCGATCGCCGGGCTGGGCGTGGAGACCGTGGGCACCGACGCGGGCGCCGCGCACGGCTTCGACCCCGCCTTCCCGTGTCACTCGTTCCTGCTGGGCGCGGGCAAGTACGGCCTGACCCAGCTGCGCAACCTCGACCGGCTCCCGGTGACCGGCGCCGTGCTCGTCGCGCCGCCGCTGCCCATCGCCGGGGGCTCGGGTAGCCCGCTGCGGGTGCTGGCCCTGGTCGAGAGGTGAACGTCGCCGAGGTCGTGGGGCGGACCCTCGCCTCACTCGGCGTGGACACCGCCTTCGGGGTGGTGGGCAGCGGTAACTTCCACGTGACCAACGCCCTGGTCGCGTACGGCGTGCGCTACGTCGCCGCGCGCCACGAGGGCGGCGCGGCGACCATGGCCGACGCCTACGCCCGTCTCGGCGGCGGCGTCGCCGTGCTCAGCGTCCACCAGGGGCCGGGGCTCACCAACGCGATGACCGGCATCGCCGAGGCCGCCAAGAGCCGTACCCCGCTCGTCGTGCTGGCCGGAGAGGTGACCGAGCCCCGCTCGAACTTCTTCGTCGACCAGACCGCGCTGGCGGAGGCGGTGGGTGCGGTCCCGCTGCGGATCGGGTCGGCGGAGACCGCCGCCGCCGACACGGCCGAGGCGTTCCGCACCGCTCGCGACGGACGTCGTACGGTCCTGCTCAACCTTCCGCTGGAGGTGCAGGGCCTGGCCGTCCCTGAGGTGAGCCGGGAGGTTCCGGACCTGCCGGGTGTTCCGTCGCCGGAACCCGGGGCCGGGGAGGTGGCCCGGCTGGTGGAGATCCTCGCGGCGGCACGCCGTCCCGTCTTCGTGGCGGGGCGGGGCGCGCGCGGGGCCCGGCGCGAGGTCGAGGAGCTCGCCGAACGGACCGGGGCGCTGCTGGCGACCTCCGCCGTGGCCAGGGGACTCTTCCGGGGCAGTCCGTGGGACCTGGACGTGAGCGGCGGCTTCGCCTCGCCGCTCACGGTCGAGCTCGTCCGCGACGCCGACGTGCTCGTGGGCTGGGGCTGCGCCCTCAACATGTGGACCATGCGCCACGGCACGCTGATCGGCCGTGACACCACCGTCGTCCAGGTCGATCTGGACGTCTCCGCGCTCGGTGTCCACCGGCCCGTCCACCTCGGTGTGACCGGCGACGTCGCCCGTACCGCGCTGGCCGCCACCCGCCTGCTCAATGGGAGCGAGAGGGGCACCGGTTACCGCTCGGCGGAGCTGGCCGCGCGGATCGCCGGAGAGAACCGCTGGCGGGACGTCCCCTACACCGACGAGGGCGGCGACGGCAGGATCGATCCCCGGACGCTGACGATCGAGCTGGACGACCTGCTCCCCGCGGAACGCGTCGTCTCCATCGACTCCGGAAATTTCATGGGATATCCGTCGATGTTCCTTGATGTCCCTGACGAGGGGGGTTTCTGCTTCACGCAGGCGTTCCAGTCGATCGGCCTCGGCCTGGCCACCGCGATCGGCGCGGCCCTGGCCAGGCCGGACCGGCTCCCGGTGGCCGCGCTGGGCGACGGGGGCGCCCTGATGGGCGTCGCCGAGCTGGAGACGGTCGTACGGCTCGGCCTTCCGATGGTGATCGTCGTGTACGACGACGACGGCTACGGCGCCGAGGTGCACCACTTCGGCCCGGACGGGCACCCCCTGGACACCGTGACCTTCCCGCCCGCCGACATCGCCGCGATCGCCCGGGGCTTCGGCTGCGAGGCGGTCACCGTACGGGACCGGGCGGATCTCGGCGCGGTGGCCCGGTGGCTGGAGGGGTCCCGCGACCGGCCCCTGCTGGTCCACGCCAGGGTCAGCCGGGGGCGGGGGGCGTGGTGGCTGGAGGAGGCGTTCCGGGGGCACTGAGATTCCGGCCACGGGAGGGCGCCCGGGGGAGGATCGGGAGGTCGGGGCGAGGGGAGAGCTGAGGTACGGTTCAGCCATGGCTGAGATCGTGTACCCCCCGGTCATCGGGGCGGCGTTGACCGTGTTCCGCGCGCTGGACCTCAAGATCAGCGTCGAGGGGGCCGAGCACATCCCGCGGACCGGCGGAGCCGTGCTGGTCAGCAACCACATCAGCTATCTCGACTTCATCTTCGCCGGATGGGCCGCGCGCCCGGCCGGGCGCCTGGTGCGTTTCATGGCGAAGAAGGAGGTCTTCGACCACCGGATCTCGGGGCCGCTGATGCGCGGCATGCACCACATCCCGGTCGACCGCGCGGCCGGGGCCGCCGCGTTCGGCGCGGCGCTGAAGTCGCTCAGGGCCGGAGAGGTCGTCGGCGTGTTCGCCGAGGCCACGATCAGCCGGTCCTTCACGATCAAGGAGATCAAGAACGGCGCGGTCCGGATGGCCGTCGCCGCCAAGGTGCCGATGATCCCGGTCTCCCTGTGGGGCACCCAGCGGCTGTGGACCAAGGGCCACCCCAAGAAACTGCTGCAGCGGCACGTGCCGATCACGATCCAGGTCGGCGAGCCCATGCACCCCCAGCGCGGCGACGACTACGACGCCGTCACCGCCGACCTGCGCGAGCGCATGGCCGAGATGCTCGACAAGGCACAGCGGAGCTACCCGGAGATCCCGCAGGGCGTCTGGTGGCAGCCTCGCCACCTCGGTGGCACCGCGCCCACTCCCGAGGAGGCCGCCAAGCTGGACGCCGCCGAGGCCGAGGCCAGGACGACCAAGGGCATCTCATGACGAACCACCCGAGGTTCTGACCTCTTCGAGGCGCGGAGCTTAACCGTCCACCTCTTCGAGGCGCGGGGCATGAGCGTCTGCCCCTCCGAGGTGGGGAGCGTGGGCGTCCACCGCTTCGAGGTGGGGAGCGTGAGTGTCCGCCCCTTCGAGGCGAGGGTCATGGGCGTCCACCGCTTTGGGTGTGGAGCATGAGCGTCTACCCTTCCGGGGCGGTGAGTGTCCACCGCTTCGAGGCGGGGGAGCGTGGGCGTCCACCGCAAGTCACGAACAGGTGGTTCACAAGTGACGCGCCTCATCCTGTCCCCATGAGTAACGCCTTTGAGGACATCGCGAACGCCTTCCAGCCGGTACCGGCCCCCGGTCCCGGGCGCACGCCGGGGAAGATCGGCATGGCCATCCTGTTGATCCTCTGGACGGGCCTGGGCGTGCTGCCCTTCGTGTTCGCGGTGTCCGGCCTCAAGCTCGCGACGGGTTCCATCGGTGTTCCCGGCACCCTCACGGTCGTCTCGTGCGAGAGCCTGGGCCAGGGCCGTTACGACTGCAAGGGCAGTTTCGCGCCCGACGCGGGCGGCGACGCGATCCCGGTCGACGCCTCGCCAGACTCCACCGCCGGGGACGTCAGGCGGGCCCAGCTCACCCCCGAGGGCGACCGCGCCGTCCCGACCGGCACCTCCGGCGTCCTCGCCGCGCTGACCATGCCGTTCCTCGGCGTCGGCGTGCTGGGCTTCCTGCCGTACGTGCTCCTCTACGTTCTCAAGGCGCGTCGTGGCAGGCGCGGCGCGGTGGTTCTCGGCTGCGTCCTCACGGTCGTCTCGCTCGCCGGTGTCGTCGTCGGCGTGGTCGCCGCCTACTCCTGAGCCGTTCCCCTCCTGAGCGTTCCTCTCCTGAGCCCCCCGGGTCTCGGCCCGGGACGAGAGCGGCCGGTGAGGACATCGCCGACCCGGGTCGCAGGCGCCGTTCCCCCTTCCGGACACGAACATAGGCCCGGAAGGGGATTTGTTCTAATTCGAGAAATGTGGCGGTGACCTGGTGAAAGGGTGGTCTCTGCCGGTTCGTCGCTTGTTTCGTCTGCATGGCTTCCCTGGAAGCGGGCAGTCTTCCCCGCGCCCCTCGATGGAGGACCACGACCGGGCGGTGGTCCTCGGTCTCGGCGGTGGGCGTGAGCACCCCGTTCGACGCCCCCGCTGGTTCCGGATCAAACCAGATGGAGGACAAGGTGACGCTAAAAAATCCCGACAGGCCCAACGCGGTGTCGTCGAGCGGATCGGGCAGACCACCACGGCGCATCCCACGCCCGATGGTTGTCGCCACCGCCGTCGTACTGGCGGCGTCGGGCGGTGTCGGGGTCTCCTCGGCGTCAGCGGCATCGCCGCCGCCCGCACCGACGGAATCACCGACGCCGACTCCCAGCGTGTCGGCGACGGTGAGCGAGACACCCACGCCGACCCCGACTCTCAGCCCGACCCTGACGCCGACGCCGACCCCCACCGCCACGACGCCGCCGCCGCCGAGGGTACCCCCGGTGGCGTTCCCCGGCACGCTGCACGGCGAGTTCGTGTTACCGGCGAAGGACGGCTGCGGTTTCACGGTGTTCGCCCAGACCGGCGAGGCGACCGTCCTGGAGGACGGCTCGATCACCGTGAAGAGCCAGGACGGCTTCGAGAAGGTGTACACGATCGCCGACACCACCAAGTCCCTCTCGGGGCGGAAGGGTAACGGCATCAGGCAGGGCGACTGGGTATCGGTGACCGCCACGACCTCGGGCGAGACGGCGACGGCCGCCTACGTCTTCGACCTGACGCGGCCCAGCAAGAAGTTCTGGCGCGGCGGCAACTGGTGGTCGGCCAACCAGTGGCGGCCCGGCAGCAGGTGGCGCAAGCCCGCCGTCTGTCCCACGCCGCCCGTCGCTACCCCCACGGTGCCGCCGCCCGTGGAGGAGACCCCGCTGCCGCCGACAGAGACCCCGTGGCCGCCCACCGAGACTCCTTTGCCGCCCACCGAGACCCCGCTGCCTCCGACGGAGACGCCGGGCGTTCCCACCCCCGAGCCGACCCCCACCCCGACCCCGACCCCGACGCCCACTCCGACCCCGACCCCGACTCCCTGAGTGTCCGGGAACCGAACGCGGCCGTCACACGGCCCTGACCCGCACGGCCGCGCCGTGGATCCGGGGCCGTCCGGTACGAGGTGACGGACCGGTTCCGGCCCCCGCGGCCTGGGCCTGCGACGCCCGGGTCTCCGATCGGAGACCCGGGCGTCGTCGTGTTTGACCGGTCCGTGCCCGGGTAGCGATGGGCGGCCGGGGGGTGGTCGCTCCCCGCGTACGAAGAATGGCCGGAAATATCGTGATGGGGTGGTCGGTTGGGCAGGCATCGCCTCCGATGATTCGGGGCGCCGATGGCGTTTTCCCGCCGCCGTCGCCGGTCGTGACCAGGGGCTGGTCGCACCCCCGTTTATTCCCCCAATGTTCATTCTTTTGGCCGAGGGCTTTTGAGTCCGGCGATCCCCGGCAGGCTCGGCAATTTTCACCCTGTATGGCGGCGCGATAATCGGGGAGCGATGCTCTCCCCGGGGTGCCGGTGTTTTTCTCCCGGCTTTTAAAACGTTTTATTACGCGGGTCTCAACGCTCGATCCGTGAACGGCGCACGCGCGGCCGGACGACGTTGACCGAAATCCGGGGCCGCCCCGCCCGGTCACGCTGGGCCGTCGGCGCCCGGCGTTCGAACCGGGCGGCCGTCGAGCCGGATGCGGATAATTTCCCCAGCTCAGTCGCCATTTTCCGCCTTTCCGTGCCCGGGTTCCTGTGGACTTTTCCCAGCTTCCCCGGTGCGACGCGTGCGGAATGAGAACGACGCAGCGTGACACATTATGTCGCGGTAAAAATCGGTATTACGTCGGGATATTTATGCTTCTAAGCTGCTGATTAACGGGAAATATGCCATTCATGGGTGACTTGCCACATACGCGATGATTTGCTATATGTGAAGAGAGAGGGGCATTGTTAAATCAAGATCGTGTGCGCGGTCGCGCCGAATAGTGAGCATCCGGAATTGGCGGTATGGGTGTGTCACATTCGGTCCGCGCCGTCGCTCCGTCGGCGAAACGGCGATCCACCGTGAAGGGAAAGGTAAGGTGACGAACGACCGTGAGGGTCCCCGTCCGCGGTCAACCGGGATGGCGTGGAAGGTGTCGCGAATATCCGGCCGGGAATGGGGATTGATGAGTGGGATGAGGCGAGATGATCCGATTAGATTGCCGTTAACGGGAGTGTCGAGGCGCATATGCTGTTTCGTATACTGGGTCCACTTGAAGTGCTGATAGGTGACACACCGGTCGTTGTCGGAAAAAACCGGCAGCGCATCGTTCTCACGATGCTCCTGGCCAGTGCGGGCCGCATCGTGACGGTCGGGGAGATCGTGGAGGCCCTCTGGGCGGGCAGGCCGCCGCGGACCGCCGCCGAGCAGGTGCAGACGTGCATCTGGCAGTTGCGCCGTTCCTTCGCGCTCGCCGGAGCCGTCGCCGATCTCATCGAGACGACGTCACCGGGGTACGCCCTGCGCGTCGACCCGCAGACCGTCGACGCGCACCGGTTCAACGAGCAGGTCGCCGACGCCCGTTCGCTGGCCGCGCAGGGCGACCGGACGCTGGCGGCGTCCCGTTTCCGCTGCGCGCTGTCGCTGTTCCGCGGCCCGGTGCTCGCCGAGGTCGACAGCCCCGCCGTGCAGGCCATCGCCACCAAGTGGGAGGAGCGGCGGCTGTCGGTCATCGAGGAGTGCATCGACCTGGAGCTCCAGTGCGGCCGGGGCCGGGAGCTGATCGACGAGCTGATGGTCCTGGTGGAGCGGTATCCCCTGCGGGAGGGCCTGCGCGCGCAGCTGATGTACGCGCTGTACTGCGCCGACCGGCGGGCGGAGGCGCTGGAGGCCTACGCCGCGGGGCGGGCGCTCCTCGTCGACCAGCTCGGCCTCGAACCCGGCCCGACCCTGCGGGAGATGCACCAGCGCGTCCTGGCGGGCGAGCCGGTCCACACCGTCGAGGACGCGCCCGTCAACGTGCCCGCCCAGCTCGTCGCGGACCTGCCCGACTACGTCGGCCGGCCCGAGCACGAGCGCCGCATCCACGCCGCGCTGACGGCCGACAGCCACGGCGCCCGCATCTGCGGCGTCTACGGCAAGTGGAGCTCCGGCAAGTCGGCGATGGCCCTGCACGTGGCCCACCAGCTGCGCGACGAGTTCCCCGACGGGCAGCTCTACGCCGATCTGCGCGGTTCCCGGCCCGACCCGGTCGACGTCGGCGACGTGCTGTCCTGCTTCCTGCGCTCCTTCGGCGTCGCCGACACCGCCATCCCGAAGGAGCTCGCCGAGCGGGCCGCGATCTACCGCAGCCTGCTCGACCGCAGGCGCGTGCTCATCATGCTCGACGACGTGCTCGGGGCCGGTCACGTCTGGCCGCTGATCCCGGCCACGCCCGAGGCCGCGCTGCTGATGACCAGCCGGTCGAACCTGTCCGACGTCCCGGGCAACTTCCCCGTCGAGGTGGGCATGCTCACCGTCGACCAGTCGGTCGAGCTTCTCCGCAAGGTCGTGGGCGTCCACCGGATAGCGGCGGAGCCCGAGGCGGTGGACGAGGTGGTCGGCGCGACCGGCAGGCTGGCGCTCTCGGTGCGCGCCGCCGCCGCGCGCCTGGCCTCCCGTACCCACCTCAAGATCGGCCGTCTCGCACAGCGGCTGAGCGACCCGGACCGCCGGTTGGACGAGCTCTCCCACGGCGCGTTCGACATGCGCTCCTACCTGGCTCCCAGCGTCGAGGCCCTCGACCCGGACGCGCGGCGGGTCTGGTACGCGGCGGGCATGCTGCAGGTGCCCGACTTCGGCGCCTGGGTGATCGCCGCGGCCGTCGACACCCCGATCGCCGAGGTGGAGCCGATCCTGGAACACCTCGTCGACCGGGGGCTGCTGGACGTGGCGGGGACCGACCACATGGGGGTGTTGCGCTGCCGGATGCACGAGCTGATGGGGCTGTACGCCAGGGAACGCTCCCTCAGCGAGCTGACCGTCGCGCAGCGGGCCGGGATGCTCGACCGTGCCACCGACTGCTGGCTGGGGCTCGCCCAGGGTGCCGAGCGCCTGCTCAAAGGCGAGCCGGGGGCGTCCGTCCTCATCGAATGCCCGACGGCGGTGTGCGAGCAGATGATCGAGATGGTGACGTCCGATCCGGGTGCCTGGCTCGAACTCGAGACCGAGGGGCTGCGGTTCGCCGCCCACCATCGCGGCCGGCTGTCCCGGGTGCCGTCACCGGCCCGTTCCCGGCTCGGCCGCCGCGACCTCGGCATCGTCGGCGCGGACACGGATGACCAGGACGGTGTCGCGGCCGTGCCGTCCGCGAGCTGACAGCCGTCAAACGAACAGTTGGACAGTTGAGAGGTGCTGATGAATATTCGAATCGCAGTGATCTACTACTCGGCGACGGGAAACGTGCACGCGCTCGCCGAGGCCCTGGCCCGTGGCATCGCCTCGACGGGGGCGGAGGTCCGGCTGCGCCGGGTCACCGAGCTGGCACCCCGTGCGGCGATCGACTCCAACCCGGCCTGGCGGGAGCATCTTGACGCCACCGCGCACATCGAGGAGGCCACCGTCGAGGATCTCGTCTGGGCCGACGGTTTCGCCTTCGGCACGCCCACCCGCTTCGGCAACGTCAGCTCCCAGCTCAAGCAGTTCCTCGACACGACCGGCAAGATCTGGCATGAGGGCGAGCTGACCGGCAAGGCGGCGACCGGGTTCACCAGCAGCTACGAGGTCCACGGCGGGCAGGAGACCACCCTGGTCGCCCTCTACAACGTGATGCACCACTGGGGCTCGATCATCGTTCCCGCCGGGTACGCCGACTACGACCTCATCCACGCCGCGGGCGGCAACCCGTACGGCATCAGCATCCGCGACGGCGACGAGGACCTGGCCAAGCACGTGTACGCCGCCGCCGAGTACCACGGTGCCCGCTTCGCCCGGATCGCCGGGGCGCTCAAGCCGCTGCGAGCCGCGGACGCGTGACGTACGGCCCGGCATGACACCGGCATGAGGCGCCACCCGAGGCCGCCGGAGCAGCGCTCCGGCGGCCTCGTCGTCTCACGGCCCGCCCAGGCCGGGGCCGGTGAGAGATGGGGAAGAGAGCATCGAGAGCCGACGCTCATAGCGTGGGCTCACGTGATTGCAGGCGGTTCCCGGACATCGTCGCGTATGGGTCCGGACCGGCGCTCCCGGCCAGCAGAGGCGGTATCACATGCGCGAAGTACCGAGTACGAACCAGACCGGCAAGGATGACTTCCGCGCCCTGATGGCGGGTTTTCCCACCGGGGTGGCGGTCGTGACGGTCGTCTCCGCCGACGGCAGCCCCAAGGGCATCACCTGCTCGTCGGTCTGCAGTGTCACCCTCGCCCCGCCGACCCTGCTGGTGTGTGTGCGCAACGCCAGCCCGACCCTGGCGGCGGTGCTCGCCGCCGGGCGGTTCACCCTCAATCTTCTCGACCACAACGCCCGGCCGACGGCCGAGCTGTTCGCCTCCGGCGATCCGCGCCGCTTCGAGCGCGCCGAGTGGACGGTCGACGGCGGGGCCTGCGGCCCGCACCTGGTGCGGGACGCCCATTCCATCGCCGACTGCCTGGTGTCGCGCGCCGACCGGGTCGGCGACCACACCGTCGTGATGGGCGCGGTCCAGCGCGTGCTGCGCCGCGAGGCGCGCCGCCCGCTGCTGTACGGGCTGCGCCGCTACTCGGTGTGGCCGGAACCGCACGAGCCCGTCCCCGCCGACATCACGGACATCGCGGAACCCGCCGCCGCGGGGCACCGCCAGCGGCCCGCGCTGACCGCGGAAACAGCGAGCCACCGAATGTCATGAAGGAGCACAGATGACCAGCTCGACGAGGAGCACCTTCGCCCCGGTCTCCGACCCGTACCAGCACACCGAGAACTTCCGCCACGCCTTCAACTCCGGCGACGTGGCCGCCGTCGAGGCCGGTCTGGAGGACGGCGCGGTGTTCGTCCGCGGACCCGGTGACCCCGTCACCGGCGGCGAGGCGAGCAAGGCCATCGCCGACTTCCTCGCGCTCGGGCTGCCCATGGACATCCGCGACCGCCACGTCTACGTCGCGGGCGACATCGCGCTGATCATCGCCGACTGGGTCGTGGAGGGCACCGGGCCCGGCGGCGACCACATGCGGATGGAGGGGACGAGCACCGACGTCATCCGGCGCGGCGCCGACGGCCTCTGGCGCTCGGTCATCGACAACCCGCACGGCACCACGCGACCCGCGAGCTGACCACCGGGGAGACCCGCGCTCCGACCCTCGGGGAGACCTGCGGCTCGGCCGCCTAGGAAGACCCGTGGCCTGGCCGCCGGAGACACCCGGGAGCCGCGCCCCCGACCCCCTCGACACCTCAAGGAGAGAACGTGACCATCACCACGCCCGCCCCCGCGGGAGCCATACCCCGGCCGGACTGGTCGGCCAGGCCGGACACGCCGACGGGCTGGATCGACCGCGCCCGGGAGGTCGCCGACGTGCTGAGCGTCGGCGCGGCCGAACGCGACCGCGCCAACCAGACGCCGCACGAGGAGATCCAGATCCTCAAGGAGTCGGGACTGGTACCGATCTTCGGTCCCGTGGAGCACGGCGGCGCCGGGCAGGAATGGCCGACGGCCTACCGGGTCGTGCGGGCGGTCGCCTCGGCCGACGGGTCGATCGGCCAGCTGCTGGGCGACCACTACACGTGGTGCTGGCTGCCCCGGTGGCTGGGCACCGAGGAGCAGATCCGGCGGCTGGAGATCGAGGCCACCCGGGGCAACTGGTTCTTCGGGTGCGCCCTCAACCCGCGCGACGCCGACGTGGTCGCCACCGACGAGGGCGACCACCTGGTCTTCAACGGCAGCAAGCACTTCTGCACCGGGGTGAAGGTCTCCGACCACACGGTGCTGGAAGGCGTGCTGAACGGTACGGACCACGTGCTGGCCGTCGTACCCACCGACCAGCCGGGCATCGTCCACCACAACAACTGGGACAACATGGGCCAGCGCCTGACCGAGAGCGGCGGGATCACCATCCGCGACGTCAGGGTGCCCTGGGAGGACGCGCTGGGCTACCGGGACAAGGTGTTCAACCCCCGCACCTACGCGACCACGAACGTGCCGACCGGCCAGCTCCTGTTCTGCAACATCTGGCTGGGCGTGGCCGGGGGCGCGCTGCGCGCCGCGATCGACTACACCCAGACGGGCCGGGGCTGGGGCGGCTACGAGCGCACCGTCGACGAGCCCCGCGTGCAGGACACCATCGGCGACCTCACCGCCAAGCTCTGGGCCGCCGAGGCGCTGGCCGACCAGGTCGCCGAGGAGGGCATGGCGCTGCACCGCGACCCCGACTCGGTCACCCCCCGGATCCGCGGCGAGTACAAGGTGCGGACCGCGGCGGTCAAGGCGCGGGCCGACGAGGTCGCGCTCGAGGTCACCTCACGGATCTTCGAGGTCACCGGGGCCCGCTCCACCGCGAACCGGTTCGGCTTCGACCGGTTCTGGCGCAACGCCCGTACCCACACGCTGCACCACCCGGTGGCCTACCAGCGCCGCGAGGTCGGCCTGTACCAGCTGCTGGACGAGGTTCCCGAGCCCGGCCGCTACTCCTGACAACGGCCCCCGAACAGGAAGGACGAACCTGCCGTGACCACGATCCCGCACGTGTCCCTCAACGATGGCGTGTCCATCCCGCGGCTCGGGTACGGGGTGTTCCTCATCCCCGCCGACCAGGTGGTGGAACCGATGACGACGGCGATCGAGGAGGGCTACCGCCTGATCGACACCGCCGCCGCCTACCAGAACGAGGCCGGAGTCGGAAAGGCGATCGCCAACAGCGACGTTCCCCGCGAGGAGTTCGCCGTCACCACCAAGCTGTGGAACGACGACCACGGCTACGACGCGACCCTGCGGGCCTTCGACGAGAGCATGGACAGGCTCGGCCTCGACTACCTCGACCTGTACCTGATCCACTTCCCGCGCCCCGCGCTGAACCGGTACGTGGACAGCTGGCGGGCGTTCGAGAGGCTGCGGGCCGACGGCCGCGTCCGGTCGATCGGCGTGTCGAACTTCGGCGTCGCCGAGCTCGACCGGCTGGCCGAGGAGTGCTCCGTGGTTCCCTCGATCAACCAGATCGAGCTGCACCCCCTGTACCCGCAGCACGAGCTGCGCGCCGCGCACGCCGAGCGCGGCATCGTGACGCAGGCCTGGAGCCCCATCGGCCGCGACCAGGGGCTGCTCCAGCACCCCACGGCGGTGGAGATCGCCGAGGAGTGCGGCAGGACCCCCGCGCAGGTCGTGCTGCGCTGGCACCTGCAGCACGACATCGTCGTCATCCCGAAGTCGGCCAAGCCCGAGCGCATCCGCGCCAACATCCAGGTGTTCGACTTCACCCTCGACGAGTCCCAGATGGCGCGGCTGGACGACCTGGGCGACGAGCAGAGATGCCACCCCGTCCCCGGCACGCTGTTCGACGTGTCGTGACGGCCCCACGGGAGGAGAACGCGGTGTCCTTTCAGAACCATCACGGCCCCCAGGGCCCCCGGAAGGTGCGGTCACGCGAGGACCTCGTCGGCCCGCTGTTCGGGGCGGCGGCGTTCCAGATGCTCAACGCGGGCTGCGAGCTGGGCCTGTTCGCCCTGTTGCACGACAAGGGGGAACTGGCCGCGGAGGAGGTCGGCGGCGCGCTCGGGCTGGAGTCGCGACCGGCGGAGATCCTGCTGCTGGGCGTCACCGCCCTCGGGCTCACCGAGGCGACCGGCGGGCGCTACCGCAACTGCGCGGTGATCCGGGAGATGTTCGAGGACGGCTCCTGGGAGGTCGTGGCCGACATCGTCGCCTTCCAGGCCCAGCTCGTCTACCTCCCGCTCGCGGACCTCGTCGAGTCCCTGCGGGAGAACACCAACGCCGGGCTCGCCCGGTTCGCGGGGACGGGCGACGACCTGTACCACCGGCTGCCCGAGACGCCGGAGCTGGAGCGGCTGTTCTATCGCTGCATGCGGTCCTGGTCGCTGCTGTCCAACCCGGTCCTGGTCGCCAAGGCGGACCTCACCGGGGTGAGCAGGGTGCTCGACGTCGGCGGCGGTGACGGGGTCAACGCGATCGAGCTGGCCCGCGCCAACCCCGGGGTCGAGTTCACCGTGCTCGACCTGCCGGGCGCGGTGGACATCGCCCGGCGCAAGATCGCCGACAACGGCCTGAGCGACCGCATCGACGTGCGGGTGGGCGACATCTTCAACGACCCGTACCCCCAGGGCCACGACGCGGTGCTGTTCGCCAACCAGCTGGTCATCTGGTCCCCGGAGCAGAACCTCGGCCTGCTGCGCAAGGCGCACGCGGCGCTGCCCGAGGGCGGCAGGGTCATGGTGTTCAACGTGATGTCCGGCGACACCGGTGACGGCCCGCTCTACTCGGCGCTGGACAACGCCTACTTCGCCACGCTCACCGCGCCGCGCAGCATGATCTACAGCTGGAGCCACTACGAGCGGTGGATGCGTGAGACGGGCTTCGACGAGGTGCGCAGGCTTCCCGGGGAGACCTGGACCCCGCACGGAGTGATCAGCGGGACCAAGCGGACTCCCGCCACGGGATGAGCCGGGGATCCGGACGGGCCGCCCACCCGGGCCCGTCCGGGCCGCCGCCCGGTCCCGAAGTCCCGGCCGCCGCCCGGTCCCCGAAGTCCCGGCCCCGAGATCCCGACCTCCGAGATCCCGGCCCCGAAATCCTCGCCCGCGCTTCCCCTCCGGCGGGCTCCCGGACCCCTGTCCGTACGTGCCCTGTCCGCGCGCTCCCCGTCCGGGCTTCCCGCGAGGGCTCTCCGCCCAGGCTCTCCGTCGTGGAGAGCGGAGCGAGAACACGCCGGACTAGCGTCGGGAGCGCCCGGGTCCAGAGCCCCGGGTCCCAACCCGGTCCTGCCTGCCGTACAGGAGTCATCGAGATGAGTGCCGCACGGCGTATCGAGGGAATCCTCGACGAGATCCGCGACATCGCCCCCGCGTGGCGCCGCGCGCTGGACCACGCCGCCCAGCGCAGGCTGCGGGAGCTGACCACCGAGCTGACCGCGACGTACCCGGCGGGTGACGCGCGCTACCGGCACGTCCTCGCGGCGGCCGGACGGGACGTCGGCGTGCCGTACCGGCGGGTACGCGACCTGATCGGCGGTCGCACCGTGCTGGTCATCGGGTCCGAGGGGCGTATCGGCGGCACCCTGGTCGCCGGGCTCGCGGACATGGGGCCGGGCAGGCTGCTGACGGCCGGTCTCTCGCCGGACGCCTCCGTGGACGGCGCCGAGCACCGCGTCCTCGACGTCCGCGACCGGGAGCGGGTGTCCCGGCTGATCGCCGGCATCCGCCCCGACGTCGTCTTCCACCTGGACACGCGCCCCGTCACGGGAACGGCCGAACACGAAACCCACGACTCGGTGTGTACCGACGTGCTGGGCACCCGCCACGTCGTGGACGCCTGCGCCGCCGCGCGGGTCGGCGTCCTGGTCGTCGCCTCCACCGAGGAGTCCCTGCTCCTCTACGCCCACGACGCCCGGTCGGCCAGCAAACGGGCCATCGAGCTGATCGTCGCCGACGCCGCGGCGCGGGGGCGGGTGAACGCCGTCATCGCGCGTCTCGCCCACGTCGCCGACGACTCGCCGCTGCTGCGCCGGTTCCGCCGCTCGTGCCGCGAGGGGACGGTGCTGTGGCTACCGGCGCCGACCCGGCGATTCCACCTGCAGTCCGCGCGGGAGGCCGTACAGCTGCTGCTGGTGGCGGCGACCGGCGCCCGGGACGGCGCGGCGGCCGTGCACGCCGTCCGGGACCTTGCCTTACCCGCGACCTCCCTGGACCTGGCGGTCGGGGTGATGAGAGAGGAAGGGGTGACGGCGATGCGCATCGCCGACGACGTGACGGGCAGACCGCCCCAGCACTGCCCGGATCTGACGGGCCAGGCGGGTCTCACCGGGATCAGCCCGCTGTTCAACGCCTTCGAGGCGTCCGGCGCCGAGCGGTCGACCTCGCCGGACGTCGACGTGGTGGCCTGCCGGTTCCGGCTGCCCGCCGCGGCCGTACGGCAGCTCGACCATCTCGCCGGGCTCTGCCTGGGCCCCCGGGAGCACGACATGGCCGACGCGTTCGACCGGTTCGCGCGCACCCTGCTGGAGGCCGGCCTGGCACAGACGCCGAGGTCCGTCGTACGCCGCGTCGCGCACCTGAGCGAACCTCACCGCGAGCACATGACGGCGACGGACCGGATGGTCAACGACCGTGTCAGGTGGTGGGCGACCCGATGAGCACCTCGAAACGAAACCGTCTCCCTGGAACGGTCCTGCTGCTCTGCCTGAGCCAGATCGTCGGATCGCTCGGGCTGGCCGCGGGCGCCACCGCGGGCCCCCTGCTCGCCGAGCTGATCACCGGATCCGCGGCGTACGGCCCGACGGCGATGGGCGCGCTGGTCACCGGGTCGGCGCTGGCCGGTCCCGCCGCGGGCGCGATCATGCGGCGGCTCGGGCGCGTGTGGGGCCCGGCCGCCTGCAACCTCTGCGCGACCGTGGGCGCGGCCGTCGTCGTGTTCTCCGTGCACTGGGGGCTGGCGAGCCTGCTGGCCGGCACCGTGCTCCTGGGCGCGGGCACCACCGGCGTGATGCTCGGCCGGTATCTGGCCACCGACCTCGTCGACGAGCGCCGCGCCCCGCAGGCGATGGGCCTGGCGGTCGCGGCCGTCACCGTCGGCGCGGTCCTCGGGCCCGTGCTGCTCGGCCCGACCGGCGCGGTGGCGGAGGCGGCGGGCCTGCCCCCGCAGACGGGTCTGCACCTGCTCGCGGTGGTGGTGTTCCCGCTGGCCTCGCTGATCCTGCTCAGGCTGCGCGGTGGCGGCGGGCCCAAGGTGTCCAAGGCGTCCGAGGCGTCCGAGGCGTCCGCGACGGACAGTCCGGCCGCCGGGCGCGGGCCGGGACGGCTGCTGCCGCTGCTGGTCCTGGGCACCGGCAACCTGTCCATGGTCGCGATCATGGGTTCCGTGCCGAACCACCTGCAGCACAACGGGTGGGGCCTTCAGGCGGTCGGCATGTTCGCCGCCCTGCACATCGGCGCGATGTTCGCCTTCGCGCCGGTCTCCGCGGCGCTGTGCAGGCGGTTCGGCCCCCGCCCCGTGGCACTGGCCGCGGCGCTGTGCATGACCGGCTCGCTCGCCTTCGGCGTGCTCGGCGGCGGCATCGGCTCCGACCTGGCGTTGCTGGCGCTGGTCGGGGTGTCCTGGAACCTGCACCTGGTCAGCGGCAGCATGTGGCTGGTGGAGGTGACGCCGGAACCGCTGCGCCACCGCGCGGAGGGGCTCGGCGAGCTCGCCATGGGCGCCGCCGCCGCGGCAGGCAGCCTCGGTCTCGCCGGGCCGCTGCTCTCCCTGGGCGGGCTTCCGCTGCTCTGCCTGGCGATGGCCGCGGTCAACGTCGCGACCGCCGTGGCGCTCTCCGCCAGGGTACGGTCGCGCCGCGCGGCGGCCCCGGTCCCCGTGGATTCCCTGAAGTCGTAATGCCCCGGCCCGTACGGGGAAGTTCTCCGTCGGAGAGACCGACCACGATTCCACCGACCACGATTCCATGGAGCCGAGTTGACCGCAGAGTCCAAAGCAGAGTCCGGAGCCGAGTCCGCGACAGAGTCCGGGTCCGTGATGTCTCCCAGCCGCTTCGACGCCCGGATCACCGCGGATCCGGACTCGGCCTGGCCCGCGGGACCGCACCGCTACCGGCTGGTCGCGAGCCGCGCGTGCCCGTTCGCCAGCAGGGCCGTGGTGACCCGCAGGCTGCTCGGCCTGGAGGACGCGATCTCGCTGGCCCTCGTCGATCCCATCCAGGACGACCGGGGCTGGAACTTCGGCCTCGGCCCCGACGGCAGGGATCCCGTCCTCGGCTACCGCTACCTCAGTGAGGCGTACCTGGCCGCCGACGCCGGTTACGACGGCGGGTTCAGCGTTCCCGCGATGGTCGACGTGGGCACCCGGCGCCTGGTCACCAACGACTTCGGCAGGATGACGCTGGACCTGGCGACCCAGTGGACGGCCCTCGCCCGCCCCGGCGCCCCCGACCTGTACCCCGGGCCGCTGCGCGCGGAGATCGACGAGCTGAACGAGCTGGTCTTCCGCGACGTCAACATCGGGGTGTACGAGGCGGGCATGGCCACCACCCAGGAGGCGTACTCGCGGGCCTACGACGCGCTGTTCGCCCGCCTGGACGCGCTGGAGGAGCGGCTGCGGACCCGCCGCTACCTGGTCGGCGACACGATCACCGAGGCCGAC
The DNA here is from genome assembly GCF_055690525.1 of Streptosporangium sp. H13245. Taxonomy (NCBI): domain Bacteria; kingdom Bacillati; phylum Actinomycetota; class Actinomycetes; order Streptosporangiales; family Streptosporangiaceae; genus Streptosporangium; species Streptosporangium sp. H13245. The sequence goes on from NZ_JBSZKT010000048.1 coordinate 33,424, forward strand.
ATCCGGCTGTTCACCTCGCTGGTGCGCTTCGACGTGGTCTACCACGGGCACTTCCGGTGCAACCGGTCGAAGCTCACGGAGATGCCGTCGCTGTGGGCGTACGCGCGTGACCTGTTCCAGACCCCCGGCTTCGGCGACACGGTCGACTTCGACCACATCAAGCGCCACTACCACATCGTGCTGGACGAGAACAATCCCCATCACATCGTGCCCGGTGGCCCGGACCTGTCCGGCTGGCTCACCCCGCACGGCCGCGAGCGTCTCGGCGGCAGGCCGTTCGGGGACGGCACCCCGCCGGGGCCGCCGCCTGGCGCGGAGGCCGTGCCCTCCCGGGGACGCGTGGCCTGATCTCCCCGGCATGACCTGATCCGCCCCGGCTCCGGTTTTCCGGAGCCGGGGCGGATCAGGTTCAGGGTCACGGCACGGGGTCAGGTCGCGCAGTGCTGCCGCAGCAGCCGCGCCACGGCGAAGGCCAGCTCGATGGACTGGCCGGCGTTCAGCCGGGGGTCGCACGCGGTCTCGTACCGGTGCCCGAGATGCATGTCGAGCACCTCCTCCACCCCGCCGAGGCACTCGGTGACGTCGTCGCCGCTCAGTTCGAGGTGGATGCCGCCGGGGAAGGTGCCCGCGGCCCGGTGCACGGCGAAGAACCCCGCGATCTCGCGGGTGATGTCCGACAGCCGCCTCGTCTTGTAGCCGCTCTGTGAGCGGAAGGTGTTGGCGTGCATGGGGTCGCAGGCCCACACCACCGGCCGCCCGGTCGCCTGGATCTCGTGGACCAGCGGCGGGAGCAGGTCGAGTACCCGGTCGGCGCCCAGCCTGCTGATCAGCACCAGCCTGCCGGGCGCGTGGCCGGGGTCCAGCCGCTCGCACAGGAGCCGCAGCTCGGCAGGGGTGACGTCCGGCCCGATCTTCACCCCGATCGGGTTCGCGATCCCGGACAGGTACTCGATGTGCGCGCCGTCGCGCCCGCGGGTCCTGTCGCCCACCCACAGCATGTGGGCGCTGGTGCCGTACCAGGCTCCCGTTTCCGTGTCGGGCCTGGTCAGAGCCTCCTCCCAGCCGGGCAGCAGCGCCTCGTGCGAGGTGTAGAGGTGGTCCTGCGGCGCGCTCCGGTCCGGCCTCTCCGCACCGCACGCGGACATGAAGCGCAGCGCCCACGCGATGTCGGCGGCGACGTCCTCGTGCTGCCGGGCCGCCGGGTTGCGCCGCACGAACTCCTGGTTCCAGGCGTGCACCTGCTCCAGGTCGGCGAAGCCCTCCTGGAGGAGAGCGCGCAACACGTTCAGCGTCGCCGACGCGTGGTGGTAGGCGCTGCGCAGCCGCTCGACGTCGGGGGTACGGGCGGCCCGGGTGGGCGCCGTGTCGTTGACGATGTCGCCCCGGTACACGGGCAGCTCGACACCGTCGACGATCTCGGTCGGGCTGCTGCGCGGCTTGCCGAACTGCCCGGCGATCCGGCCGACCTTGACCACCGGCAGGCCGGAGCCGTAGGACAGCAGGATCGCCAGCTGCAGGATCAGCCGGAGCTTGCCGCGTACCCCGTTCTCGATGCAGGAGGCGAACCGCTCCGCGCAGTCACCCGCCTGGAGGAAGAAGGCGCGGCCGTCCGCGACGCGGGCCAGCTCCGCCCGCAGGTCCTCGATCTCGCCGGGCAGTACCAGCGGCGGAAGCTGGGAGATCTCGTCGAGGACGCGGCCCAGCCCGCCCGGGTCGGCCCAGTCGGGTTGCTGGGAGATGGGCAGCTCGCGCCAGGAGTCCGGACGCCAGCCGACCGGCGGCAGGTGCGCGCCGGTACGGGCCGACGGCAGGGGAGGGGCTCCACCGGTCGGAACATCAATCATCTGCATGCCGCTGACAACTCCTTCACCAGATCTGTGCGATCGCGTCCGCTCTCGGGTGACGCGTCGCGGTCGCCGTTCTCAGCCACGGGAGCCACGAAGGCCACGGAAGTCAAAGGGGGCACGGGGGCTGTGGTGTCCGCGGCCCGCCGCGTGCCGGTCTCCCCGGCGGGGCGGTCATCCGCTCTCCAGAAAGGTCATCCGCTCTCCAGGAAGTTCGCCATGAGCCGCTTGCCCATGGGGGTGAGCACGGACTCCGGATGGAACTGGACGCCGAAGGTCGGGTGCGACCGGTGACGCAGCCCCATCAGCACACCGTCGTCGGTCCACGCGGTGGGCACGAGCTCGTCGGGCAGGGTCGCGTGGTCCACCGCCAGCGAGTGGTACCGGGTGGCGGTGAACGGGTTGGGCAGGCCGGACAGGACCCCCGTGCCGTCGTGCCTGATCGTCGAGGCCTTGCCGTGCATCGGTGCCGTCCGCACCACCTCGGCGCCGTACGCCGCGGCGATGCCCTGGTGGCCCAGGCAGACGCCCAGCACCGGCATCCGGCCGGTGAGCGCCCGCGCGGCCGGTGCCGACAGACCGGCCTCCGCGGGGGTGCGGGGGCCGGGGGAGATCACCAGCATGTCGTGGCGGGCCAGCCCGCCGATCGTCGTCTCGTCGTTGCGGAACACCGACACCGCGGCGCCGAGCTCGGCGAGATAGTGGACCAGGTTGTAGGTGAAGGAGTCGTAGTTGTCGATCACCGCCACCTTGGGGGACGCGCTCATGCCGTGGCCTCCGTTCCGCTGGGGGTCGCGTTCATGCCGTGGTCTCCGTCTCGCGTGCCGCGCCGGACGGCGCGTTCGTGAGGGTCGCGTTCACGGCCTCCGCCTCGCCGGGGGTCGCGTTCACGTCGTGGCCTCCGTTCCGCCGGGGGGCGCGTTCATGTCGCGGCCTCCGCCTCGCGTACCGCGCTGAACAGCGCGTTGGCCTTGTGCAGGGTCTCCAGATACTCCGCGGTCGGGTCGGACTCGGCCACGATCCCCGCGCCCGCCTGGACGTACACCGTGTCGTCGGCGATCACCATGGTCCGCAGGCCGATCGCGAGGTCGGCCTTGTCGCCGACGCCGACGAAGCCGATCGCGCCGCCGTACACGCCGCGGCGCTCCTCCTCCAGCTCGGCGATGATCTCCATGGCGCGGATCTTCGGCGCGCCGCTCAGCGTCCCCGCGGGGAAGGCCCAGCGCAGCGCGTCCAGGCAGGTCGCCTCCGGCAGCAGCTCTCCGGCCACCGTCGAGGACAGGTGCATCACGTGCGAGAAGCGCTCCACCTCCATCAGGCGCTCCACGCGTACGGTGCCGGGGGAGCACACCCGGCCGATGTCGTGCCTGCCCAGGTCGACCAGCATGACGTGCTCGGCGCGCTCCTTCGCGTCACCGCGCAGGTCCTGTTCCAGGGCCAGGTCGTCGTGCGGGGTCGCCCCGCGCGGCCGGGACCCCGCCAGCGGCTTGGTACGGGCGGTGCGGCCGTCGGTGCGCACCAGCAGCTCCGGGGAGGCGCCCACGACGTGACGTCCCCCGCCGAGGCTCAGGTGGTACATGTACGGCGACGGGTTCACCGCGCGCAGGTGCCGGTACAGGTCCAGCGGGGTGGCGCGCAGCGGCCGGGAGAACCGCTGGGAGAGCACGATCTGGAACGCGTCACCCGCGGCGATGTACTCGCGGGCCCGTGTGACCCGCCGCTCGAACTCCTCCTGGGTGACGTTGGAGCGCCACCCCTCGCTGTCCGGCGCGGTACGAGGCCGCGACCGGGTGGCCCGGCCGACGAGCTCGGGGGCCGAGGGCGCGGAGCGCAGGCACCGGCCCATCCGGTCCAGCCTCTCCACCGCGTCCCCGTAGGACTCGCGGCCGGGCCGGTACAGCGTCAGGACCAGCAGTTTGCGGGTGGCGTGGTCGAACACCACCATGTCCTCCGCGGCCATGAACGCCGACTCCGGCACCCCCGGCGCGGGTCCGCCGGGAACCGGCAGGCGCTCGAAACGGCTCGCGGCCTCGTAGCCGAGGTAGCCGACCACCCCGCCGTGGAACGGCGGCACCCCGGGCACCGGGGCGGCCCGCGTCGCGGCGATGTCGCGCAGCGCGGCCAGCGGGTCGCCCACCGGCGGGTCCAGCAGCCGGGGCCGGTACCCGATGTAGGAGTATCTGCCGATGTCACCGCTGACGGGCACGCTCTCCAGCAGGAATCCGGTGTCGTCAGGCCCGCAGAGCCGGGCGAAGACGGTGATCGGGGTCAGCGCGTCGGCCAGGAACTCCCGGTACACCGGGATGACGGCGTGGTCACGCGCCAGGGCCCCGGCCTCGGCGCAACCGGGCACGGTGTCCAGGCCGAAGGCGGCACGCGTGGGTGAAAAGGTCATCAGGGCCTACTCCTCGACAACGCATCGGGTCCGCTCGGGCGCCATGAAGATGCCCTGCTGCCGGGCGGGCGGGATCGGCCCGGCCGCGCGCATGCGGACCGAGGACAGCACCATCGCCAAGATCATGCGCATCTCCGCGCGGGCGTATCCGCGCCCCACGCAGGTACGGGCGCCCCCGCCGAACGCGCCCCACACGTAGGGGTCCACGGAGGCGTCCACGAACCGCTCGGGCCGGAACAGCGACGGCTCCGGGTAGAGGCCAGGGTCGCGCTGCAGCAGGTACGCGCAGTGGACCAGGAACGTCCCCGGCGGCAGCTCGTAGTCGCCGATCCGCATCGGCGAGACGACCATGCGCACCCCGTTGAGCGCCGAGACCGGGTGCAGCCGCAACGCCTCCATGAGCGTGGCGTCGAGGTAGTCGAGCCCGCGGAAGTCCTGGGCGCGCACCGGGCGGGAGCGGAAGCGGTCGCCGAGCTCACGGCCCAGCTCCCCGCGGACCCGGTCGTCGTCGAGCACGTGCAGGAACGCCCAGGACAGGGTGTTGGCCGTGGTGGAGAAACCGGTGTACAGCAGGCTGAACACCTCGTCCCGTACCACCTCGTCGGTCAGGGACTCGTCGCCCCCGGCGGCGTGGCGGAGCAGGGCGGCGAAGACGTCGTCCACGCCCGCCTCCGCGCAACGCTCCAGGTGTCCTGGCAGGCGCTCGTCGACGAAGGCACGGACGGCCCGGTCGGCCGCCAGGACCTCCTCGCGCCCGCACGCGGCGTTCTCCATGGGGAGCAGCAGCGCCGCGAGGGCGGTCTTGTCCTCGGCGCTCATCCCGCCGCAGACCACTTCGACGATGATGTCGCTCGTCAGCGCCTGCAACGCGGTGAACAGGTCGAACGGCACCCCTCGCGGCCACCGCGCCACGTGCGCGTCGACCGCGTCGGCGGTGATCGCGGCGTAGTCGCGGCTGCCGCTGAAGGCGGGGTGCAGCTGGGCGCGGCGCCTGCGGTGCATGGTGCCGTCGATGTAGCCGACGGACTCCTCCTCGGTGCCGAAGAACACCTTGTTGGCCAGGGCGCCGCTGGTCCGGTCGTCCGAGCCGTACATCACCTTCAGCTGGTCCGGCAGGGTGAGGAACACCCAGTCGCCGCCGTGCTCGACCGCGGTGAGGTCCTCGTTGCCCAGCGCGCCCAGGCGCAGGGTGAACATGTCGCCGTAACGCCGGGTCATCCGCTCGACGCATCCGAACGGGTCCTGTTCGAACGCGGCGAGTTGCTCGGCGACCGGCTCGTCCGGGCCGGGGGGAAGCTGCCGTACGGGTGTGCTCAACATCGTCCTCTACTCCTCTCCGAGCCTGCGCAGGGCCCAGCGAACGTCCTCGACGAACTGGTCGATGACCCCCGCGTCGGTCTGGTGGTGCATGATGCACGCGCGGATCACGTGTCCTTCGTGCGGCAGCTCCGAGGTCGCCACGTAGATGTTTCCCCGGGAGCAGATCAGCTCGCAGACCCGCTCGGTGAGCCGGTCGGCCTCGTCGGCCCCGCTGTCCACACACACCTTCAACGCCACCGTGGGCAGGTGCGGCTCTCCCCGCGAGACGATCTCGATCCCGTCCACCTCGGCCAGCCGCCTGGCCAGCTCCTCGGCGAGGTCGAGCTTGTCGTCGAGGCACCGCTCGAAGGCGTCGATACCGTGCATCTTGATCGGCAGCCACGCGGTCAGGCCGCGGAACTCGCGGGTCAGCTCCGGGCCGTAGTCCATGAAGTCGGGGCGGTCGTCGTCCTGCGACAGCTCCGGGATGTAGGCGGCGTCGGGAATGGCGAACGCCTGCTTGAGCGTGGTCTTGTCCCGCACCAGCAACGCGGAGCTGCCGTGCGGCAGGAACAGCGACTTGTGCGCGTCGACCGCGATCGAGTCGGCCTCCTCGATGCCGTCCAGCAGCACCCGCCCGCGCCGGGTCAGGCGGAAGAAACCGCCGAAGCAGGCGTCGACGTGGAACCAGACGCCGTACTCGCGGCACAGCGCGGCGACGGCGCGCAGGTCGTCCACCGCGCCGGTGTTCGTGGTGCCCGCGGTGGCCACGACGCAGGCGGGCGGCGTGCCGTACCGCACGTCCCGCTCGATCATCTCGCGCAGCGCGACGAGGTCCATGCGGTACGCGCCGTCGGTGGGCACGGTCCGGTGGCCCCCGGCGCCGATGCCCGCCAGCCGCTCGGCCTTGGCCACGGAGAAGTGCCCCTGCTCGGAGACGTACACGGCCGCCCGGTGGTGCTGGTGTTCGGGGAGGCGCTCCAGCGCGCACCGCAGCGCCATGAAGTTCGCGATCGACCCGCCCGTGGTCAGGTAGCCGAACGAGCCCTCGCCGTAGCCCATCAGCGAGCAGAACCAGTCGATGACGTTGGTCTCCAGCCGGGCGAAACCCGGCGCGGCGGCCCAGGCGCCCGCGAACCGGTTGAGGCTGCGGGCCACGAACTCGCCGACGGCCCCCTGGAACAGCCCGCCCGAGGGGACGTGGGCCATGAACCCGGGGTGGGGGTGCATCATCCCGTCGGGGAGCGCGGAGTCGAAGATCTCGTCCAGCAGGGTGGCGACGGCCGTGCCGGTACGCGGGGCCCGCTGCTCGGCGCGCGGCGGCTCAGCGGCGGCGACCCGGTACCAGGCGGGGTGGTTGCCCTTGCTCAGGTCCTCGTGGAAGTCCATGAGACGGGCCGTCACGACGTCGAGCAGCTCTTTTTGCTGCGCCGAGTCCAGGTGCAGATCCGTCCCCGACGCCACGCTCTGTCCCGCCCGGGGTTCCGCCTGCTGTTTCGTCCGAGGGGGAGAGACGACGGCCGGTTCCGTGCGCGGGCCTGGAGCGGTGGGTCGCCCGGTCCGGGGGGCGGGGACGAGGCGGCCGATCTCCGCCACCCGCCCGGCCCCGCCCCGCCCGGTCCGCGGGCCGGGACCTGAGCCGGGGGCGGGGGCGGGGTCGGCAAGGCCGATCGTCTCCGCGTACGCCGCGATGATCAGTTCCACCTCGTCGGCGGGATCGTGGCGCGAGCACAGCTCGTCGAGCACCGCCCGGTGCCGCTCGTGGCGGGCCACCGCGTCCTGGTACGGAGTGTCGGTGAACGCCACGGCATGGTAGAGCGGCACGTACAGCCCGGGGTGCCGCAGGTGCAGTTCCTTCTCCAGCCGTTTGCGGGTCTGGAACGCGACGTCCCCGCTGCGGTCCTTGAGCTCCGAGGCCATCGCCAGCGACAGGTCGGCGATGGTGTCGCCCGCGGGCCTGCGCCACTCGGTGTAGGCGGGCAGCGTGGCGGCGAGCGCGGTCTCGGCGTCGTGCTCGGTCCCGGCTTCAGTTTTGACTTCGGCGAGGTTGCGGTCGAAGAGGGCGAAGAAGGTCCGTACGTCCTCGAAGCTGCAGTTGATGCCCTGGCCGAAGAACGGCACCAGGGTGTGCGCCGAGTCGCCGATGAGCACGGTGCGGCCGTGGTGGTAGGGATCGCACCGCACGGTCTTCAGCGGGGCGGGCGACCACTGGAGCACGTCCTCGGCGTACGAGGAGGCCAGGTCCACCACGTCGGGGAAGTGCGACTCGAACAGCTCGCGCACGTCCCGCCGCGTACGCACCCGGTCCCACCCGAGCCGCTCGCCGCCCCCGCCGATCATCGGCATCCACAGACCCGCTGTGTAGGAACCGTCCACGTTCGGCTGGGCCAGCAGCATGAAGTCGCCGCGAGGCCAGATGTGCAGGCCGTGCCGGGGGCTCCTCGGCCGGTCCGGGTCGCGCGCCGCGTCCAGCAGCGCGTGGCCGCCTCCGGGGAGAGCGGGGATGCGGATCTCCACGAAGCCGTCGGCGACGTAGTCCTGGGAGATCCGCATCTGCGCCCCGCGCCGGAACATCTCGTGGCGGACGATGCTGTTCGCGCCGTCACAGCCGATCAGCAGGTCCGCGCTCGTCCGCACGATCCCCGCCCCGCCGTCCACGAACGTCGCCGACCCCGACGCGGGCTCGACGCCGATGCACTCGAACCCGAAGTTCAGCCGCGCCCCGGCCTTCTCGGCCTCGTCGAGCAACATCTCGTGCAGCAGGCCCCGGGGGATCGACAGCAGGTGATGCAGGTCGGGGTCGGTGCCGTAGGGCTGGCAGGACGTCGTCCCGTCCACGTGGTGGATGACCCGCTGCGGCAGCACGACCCCGTTGCGATAGAGCATGTCCACGATGTGGTCGTCCAACGAGGTCAGCCCACGCCTGGTCAGGGTCAGGTTGAACGAGTGCCCTCTGGCTCCGTCGGCCAGGCGCACGTCCGAGCCACGTTCGTAAAGACTCACCTCGAATGATCGTTTCCGCAGTTCGATCGCCACCAGACAAGCGACCGGTCCGGCGCCGACGATCGTCACCCGCATATCCCGGGCTGCCAGCATCGCGTCTCCTCCCGTTCGATGGAGTCCTGTCAAAGCCTGAGACCGACGCTATGAGCGGCATCTCTCGCCGTCCTCTCGCCTTACTCTCCGTACCGGCGCGGAGCGGAACGAGAGACGGAGGAGAGCACAACGAGGTAAAGCGAGCCCCGGCGACACCCGGGTTCCCGTCACCACCGCAGGATCATGGATGTCGCCGAAGAGGCTGACCTGCCCTCTGGTGGCGTCGCTCGGCCCCGTACCCAAGAGTGCATGCAGTCTGCATGCTAAAGTGGTGGCATGGGTACGATACAGATCCGGGATGTCCCCGACGCGACGGAACGGACGTTGAAGGCGCGGGCCGAGCGTGAGGGTAAATCGCTGACGGCCTACGTGCGCGACCTCCTGAACGAGGAGGCGGCCACCCCGGCGCTGGACGAGGTGATGGCCAGGATCGCCGCCGACGAGCCGGTGCCGTACGACCCCGACTTCGTCCGCGAGACGATACGTGAGAATCGCCGGTGAGCCTGGTCGTGGACGCCTCGATCGTTTTCCGCCTCCTGGCGAACGTGAAAGGCGATGATCTTCTCCGTCAGCGGCTGGCCCGCAAGGTGCACGCGCCGGCGTTGATCGACGTCGAGATCGCCTCGGTGGTGCGTGGGCATGTGATCACCAGTAGGCCGGAGGTGCGCGTCTCCGAGACGCGGGCCCAGGTCATGCTGGAGCGCTACGCCCAGCTCAGGATCGTCCGCCACCCGATGCCGCCGCTACAGTCGCGCGTGCTGGAACTGCGGAACAACCTCACCGCCTACGACGGCATGTACGTGGCCCTCGCCGAGCTGCTGGGAGTGCCGCTGCTCACCGACGACGCCAAGTTCGCCGGATCGACGGGGCACCGGGCGGAGGTTCACCGCTACCCGCCCCCGCTGCCGTAGACCGTTCCGCGACCCGTTCGCGGACGGCCCGCGTGGGCTGCCCGGTGCCGCGTACGGGACGGTCAGGCCGGGGTGAGGAAGTGGCCGTCGGTCCTGACGGCCTCGCCGGTGGTGTTGGTGTTGGCGGCCGAACACAGGAAGACGATCATGCGCGCGGCGTCGTCGGGGTGGCTGACGCGCTTGGTCGCGGCGGCCTCGCCCGCCTTGTCGAGGAGGTGTCGCGGCATGGGTTTGTCGGCGGGGGTGAAGCCCGGCATGACGACGTTGGTGAGAATGCCCGCGGAGGCGAGTTCCCTGGACATCACGCGGGTCAGGCCGTGCAGGCCCGCCTTGGCGGCCACATAGGAGACGTTGCCGGGGAAGCCGTCCTCGACCAGTCCCGTGGAGACGTGGACGACGCGGCCCCATCCGCTCGCCCGCATGTCGGCCAGCACGGCGCGGGCGAGCAGGTAGGGGCCCACCAGGTTCGCGGTCACCGACGTGCTGAACCGCTCGACCGGCGCGGTCTCGAACAGCTCGCCCGGCTCCGGCCAGTCCGGCCAGCGGACGGCGTTGTTGACCAGGACGCCGACCGGCCCGAGCCGGTCGCGGGCGTGCTCGACCGCCGCCTCCAGCGAGCCGGGGTCGCCGAGGTCGAGCCGCCAGGCGATCGCCCGGGCCCCGCGCTCCTCGGCCAGGGCGACGGTCTCCTCCGCGGCCTTGAGGTTGGTGTGGTAGCCGACGGCGACGTGTGCCCTCTCCTCGGCGAAGGCCAGCGCGGTGGCCCTGCCGATGGCCGTGCTCGCGCCGGTCACCAGGACGACTTTTCCCGCGAGTCCGAGTTTCATGTGCTTCTCCTGTATGTACGAGGTCAGGTGAGGTTGTCGCGTACGGTGTGCAGCAGCCGGATGAGGCGCGCGGCGTCGGCCTCGCCGAGCCCGGCGCTCGCCTGGCTCTCCACCTGCGCCCACGCGGTCACGACCGCGTCGACCACGGCCTCGCCGCGCTCGGTCAGCCGCAGCCGGGTCACCCGGCGGTCGCCGGGGTCCGGGGCGCGCTCGACGAACCCGGCCCGCTCCATACGGGTGATCGCTTTGGCGATGGTGGGCTGCTCGATGCCCATGCGCTGGACGAGGTCCGCCTGGGTGGTTCCGGGATTGTGGTGAAGGTCGACGACGAGAAGCTCTTGGCCCAGGTGCAGGCCGAGCTCGGCCATCCGGCGCTGCATCTCGGCGCGGTGCGCCCTGGTGACCTCGGCGAGGGCGTAGCCGATCGGCCCTCGCGCGGCCGCGATCTGCCGCCCGGCGGTCACGCCGACACCGCCGGTCGGTCGCCCGCTGGTTGGTTGTCCGCTGGTCGGTCATCCGCGACGCGGGTGAGGACGCGTCGCCACAGCCGGGCGATGTCCTGCTCGGCCCCCTCCTCCGTCAGGACTCCGTCGGCGTCGATGTGACGGTGGGCGAAGCCGACCGCCACATCGAGGTCGGAGAGCACCTCGGCGCCGACCCGCCGCAGCATGTCGCCGAGCTGCAGCTGGGCGAAGACCCCGCCGAACCGGTTCGGTGACGCGCTCATCAGCACCACCGGCTTGCCCGCCAGCGGGCGCGGGGGCGCGAGGATCGACAGCCAGTCGACGAGGTCCTTCATCTGCCCCGGGATGCCACGGCTCAGCTCCGGTGTCACCAGCAGCAGCGCGTCGGCCACCGCCACGCGCTCGCGCAGGGCGCCGACGGCCTGCGGGAAGGGACGCCCGCGAGTGGCGTCCAGGCGGGGGACCCGGTCGTGGTCGTCCCACACCTCCACCCGCAACGGGGCTTCCGCCAGCCGCTGCGCGGCTTGGAGGAGGGCCCGGTTGTGCGACCCCTCCCGGGTGCTCCCGCAGATCGCCAGTACGTCAACTATTTCCATAGTCGGCTATCTTATAGTCGGCTATGGAAATGCCGCAAGCCGGGTAGGCGCCCGATCCTGGCGGGGCCAGGTACGGATTTCGACGTTCCCGCCCGTACGGCCTCGATCGCCGGGGCCGAGTGCCCGAGCGTCCGAGGACGCGGACGAGGCCGAACGTCGTGACGACGCGGCCCCCGCATCTGCCGTACGGCACAGGCGTGGGGCGCGGAGGCCAGGACAATCCGCCGAACGGCGTATGGCCGGTCACCCACCGGACGTACGAAGCTGGTCCCATGGCAACGATCACCGCCCCACCCCCGCCCACCCATCGGCAGGCATGGCCGGGCTACGCGGCGGCCCTGTGGTCGCTCGGCTACGGCACGCTCGGCCTGGCGTGGGCACTCGGCGCACCCGGCTTCCCCTGGGGAAGGTCCGATCCCGATTCCGACGGGGCCCTGTCCGTCCTCGCCCACGCCAACCCGGATCCCGGCGGCTGGTGGATCACCGCCTTCGGCGTGCTGGCCGCGTTCACCTCGCTGGTCCTGGCACGGGCGGACGGACGCGGACGGGCCGGCCGGGTGCCCCTGCTTCTCGCCTGGCCCATGGCCGTGCTGCTGGTCGTGGTGATCCCCGACTCCAGGCTGATGATGGGCGTGGCCTATACCCCGCTGCTGCTGGTGGCACCACTCTTCGGCCTGCGGCCGGGCGGCGCCACCCTGGCCGACGCCTGGCCGTGGCCGGTGGTCAACCAGCTGCTGTGCGTCGCGGGCGGGCTGCTGCTGGCCTCGGCGGCGCTGAACTACCGGCGCCGACGCCGTGCGGCCTGCACCGCCTGCGGACGCACCGGCCACGACGGGTGGACCGCTCCCGCCTCGGCGGCCCGCTGGGGGCGTACGGCCGTTCACATCGCCGTCGCCGTGCCCCTGGTGTACTGCGCGACGCGGTGGAGCTGGGCCCTCGGCATCCCGCTGGGGGTGAGCCGGGAGTTCCTGGAGGAGGGGGCGAGGGACACCCCGGGCATCTGGCTGGCCGGTGCCTACCTGGCGACGTTCGGCGCCTGCGGAGCCCTGCTCACGCTGGGACTGGTCCAGCGCTGGGGGGAGATCTTCCCCCGCTGGATCCCCGGCCTGCGCGGCAGGCGTGTCCCCCCGCTCCTCGCCGTCATCCCGGCCGGCATCGTCGCGATCATCATCACGGTCGCGGGACTGTCCTACATCCGCTGGGCCGTGGCCGGTCGTTTCGCCATGGCCGAATGGGGGGCGTGGCTCCCGGAGACCTTCTGGCCGATCTGGGGAGGTGCGCTGGCCGCCGCCACTCTCGCCTACCACCTGCGCAGGCGTGGCGGATGCCGCCGCTGCGGGCGAGGTCCGGCCCGGCCCGGCGCCGCCACCGGTTGAAGTCCCAGGTCCGGAGGGGAGGCCGGGCCGGGGATGTCATCACGGATGCCGGATGGGGGCTTACCGAAATATGGGGGCATCGCACCCATGTCGCGTTTCGTGGTGGTCGCCATACTTGACGGCTGTGAACCCCGCGAGCCCGCCCGTCGTCGTGCCGCCCCGAGCCCGGACGGCGACACGTCCCGCCGCCGGGGCCACCCCTCACGACGCGGTCCGTCCCGCTACTCCCGAGGTGGAGTGTTCCGTCGTTCCTGAGGCGGCGCGGGACGTGACGTTGTCGGACGCGGTGCGGCCACTCGTCCGGCAAGCGGTGGAACGGCTGGCCGCCGGTGCGGCACGGCTGGAGGGCGGGCTCGGGCCCGCCTCGGTCCGGGAGCGGTTCGCGATGGACCTGACGGACCGGCTCACGTGGATCGCCTCCCGGGTCCTGGTGTCCGAGCTGAACGCGCGACGGGAGAGGGAGGAGCTGTCCGGAGCCACACCGGCCGAGCGGTTCGCCGACTTCGTGGGTCAGATGGGCAGTGAGAAGGGGCTCGCCGGGCTGCTGGGGGAATACCCCGTCCTCGCCCGCCTGCTGCGCCAGGCCGCCGACCAGGCGGTGGAGGCGGGGCTGGAGCTCCTGACCCGCTTCGCGGCGGATCGCGAGCACCTGCGGGAACTGCTGGGGGGCGACCCCGGGAGCCCGGTGGAGTTCTCCGCCGCCGGGGACAGCCATCTCGGCGGGCGCGCCGTCACCATAGTGACCCTGACCGGCGGCGCGAAGATCGTCTACCGGCCGAGGCCCGTCCAGGCGCACCTGCGCTTCGCCGAGGTGCTCGACTGGCTCAACGAACGACTTCCCGGCCTCGGCCTGCGTACCCCGCGCGCGGTGTCGCGGGACGGCTACGGCTGGACCGAGTTCGTGGCGGCCGAGCCGTGCGCGGACGCGGCCGAGGTGGAGCGGTTCTACGTGCGCGCCGGTGCGCTGCTCGCCCTGCTGTACGCGTTGAACGCCGTCGACATGCACCACGAGAACCTCGTCGCCCGCGCGGGCCGTCCGGTGCCGGTCGACGTCGAGACGTTGTTTCACGCGACGCTGCCCGCCGAGGCGTCCGACGACCCGGCGCTGCACGCCTTGCGAGACTCCGTCCTGCGCACCGCGCTGCTGCCGAAGATGCTGGTCGGCGAGCAGGGCGCGCTGGACGTCTCCGGCCTGGGCGGGGACAAGGGCGGGGCGTACCCGTTCCTGTCGGCCCGGTGGGAGGAGGCAGGGACGGACACGATGCGGCTGGTACGCGGCGTCGTCCGTTTCGCCGGATCGGCCAACCGCCCCACGCTGAACGGGGTGGACGCCGACCCCGCCGACCACGTGCCGAGCCTGCTGGCCGGTTTCCGGCGCGCCTACGACACCATCGCGGCGGGGCGGGACGAACTGCTGCGCGGGCCACTGGCGCGGTTCGGCCGGACCGAGGTCCGCGTACTGCTCCGGCCCACCCGCTTCTACGGCGAGCTGCTGACCGAGTCGACGCATCCGGACGTGATGCGCTCCACCGCCGACCGGGACGAGGTGTTCGGCCTGCTGGACGCCGTGTCGGCCGGTGACCCCGCGCGGTCGGCGGCGGTGCCGTCCGAGCGGGCCGACCTGTGGGCGGGGGACATCCCGTACTTCAGCGCGGTCCCCGGTGAGCGGGAGATCCGTGACAGCGGGGGCGGGGCGCTGCCGTGGCGTCCTGAGGAGAGCGGGCTGGACCTCGTGGCCGCCAAGCTGGCCAGGCTGGGCACCGCCGACCGGGAGAACCAGGAGTGGATCATCCGGGCGTCGATGGCGGTCCGGGTGGCGGGCGGGCGGCACGCGCCCGGCGAGCCGTCCGAGGCGCCGCTGCCGGTCATGGTGCCCCACCCGGAGGCGCTCGTGGCCGCCGCGCGGGGCATCGCGGACCACCTGTGCGCGACCGCGCACCGCGACGGCCGTAGCGTCAACTGGCTGGGCCTGGAGCCGGTGGAGGACGGCCGATGGACGATCATGCCGTTGGGCGCGGGGCTGTCCAGCGGGTACCTCGGTGTCGCGCTGTTCCTGGCGCAGGCGAGTCGCGCCACCGGGATCTCCCGCTATCTGGACTTCGCCCGGATGGCGGTACGGCCCCTGCCGCCGCTGCTGGAACGGATCGCCGCGCACGAGGCCCTGCTGCGGGCCGTGGGCTGCGGGGGATTCGGCGGCCTCGGCGGCATCGCGTACGGCCTGTCGCGGCTCGGTGTCCTGCTCGGTGACGCCGAGGTGGCGAGCTGGGTGGAGCCCGCGGTGGAGGCGGCCGGTGCGGCCGTCACCGACGAGGCGCCGCTGGACGTCCACGACGGCCTGGCCGGGTGCCTGGCCGCGATGCTCGCCGTCCGGCACGGTACGGGGTCGGCGGCGGCGGGCCGGGTGGCGGCGGCGTGCGCGGAACGCCTGGTGGCCGCGGCGCCCTCGGTGGAGCACCTGCCGCCGGGGTTCGCCTTCGGCGCCGCGGGCGTGGGGTGGGCGCTCGCCAGGCAGGGATTGAGCCGGGACGGCGCCCGCCTGCTCACCGGCGCCGCCGTGCGGGCGGCCGAGGGGGACACCTGGTGCCACGGCCGGGCGGGAGTGCGCCTGGCCCTGTCCGACACCGCTCTGTCTGACGCTGCTTTGTCCGGCGCTGCTTTGTCCGGCGCTGCTTTGTCCGGCGCTGCTTTGTCCGGCGCCGCTCTGTCCGGCGCCGCCTTGTCTAACGTCGCCTTGTCTGGCGCTGCCTTGCCTGACGTCGCTCTGTCCGGCGCTGCTCTGTCCGACATCGCTCTGTCCGGCGCTGCCTTGTCTGGCGCTGCTTTGTCCGGCGCAGCCCTCCCGGGCGATCCGGCGGCGTACCCGATCTCCGGCGTCCCGCTGGGCGAGCACGGCCTGTGCCACGGCGAGACGGGGCGGCTGGAGACGTTGAGCGCCCTCGCCCGGCGCGGCGACCCCGAGGCGCGGCGGTCACTGCGCCGTCACACCGGCAGGCTGCTGGCCTCGCTGGACACCTACGGGGCGCGGTGCGGGACTCCCCGCCACGCGCCCACCCCGGGCCTGCTGGACGGCCTGGCCGGCATCGGCCACGGTCTGCTCAGGCTGGCCCTTCCCGAGATGACACCGTCGGTACTGCTGCTGCAGCCGGCTGATGAAGGAGAGATCCGTGGACGCTGAGAACCGTTCGACCGCCGGGGAGCAGGCCGCGCCGAGGCAGGACCGGCCGGGCAACCCGGCCGGGGCGATCATGATCAGGCTGGCCGGGGTGTCCCCGGTGACCCGCGCGCTGGTGCTGGCCGGGCTGACGGCGGGGGCGACGATCGCGTTCGGCTCGCCGGACACCGCGGCGCACACGGTGTTGGCCATGGGCGACGAGATCATCGACCCCGTCTCCATGAGCGCCCGATAAATAGTATTTTTCGTGACATGACGGCAGTTAACCTGTCGTCATGTCATTTACCTCCCCCATTCTGGTCGGACGCGAAAGGGAAATAGAGCAGCTCGACCGGCGCCTGGCCGCCGCGCGCGACGGCCGGGGCGGCGCGGTCTTCCTGCTCGGCGATCCCGGAATAGGCAAGTCCCGCCTTTCCGCGGAGTGCGCCTACCAGGCGTTCGACACAGGAATGATCGCGCTACGGGGACGGGGCGGGGGCGCCAGCGCGGACATCCCGTTCAAACCGCTGTGCGAGGCGCTGCTCTCCTACACCAGGACCAGGGAGCCGCCGGACGATCCGGCCCTCGCGCCCTATCTGCCGGCGCTCACCACGCTGGTCCCCGAGTGGCGCCGGGCGGGGGTCGCCGACCACCTGGAGTCGGTGATGGTGCTGGCCGAGGCGGTCCTGCGGCTGCTGGCCGTCATCGGACGGGACGGCGGCTGCCTGCTCGTACTGGAGGACCTGCACGACGCGGACGCCGACACGCTCGCCGTCGTCGAGTACCTGGCCGACAACCTCGCGGGGGTGCCCGCCTTCCTGCTGGCCAACATGCGCAGCCACGCCGGACCGGCCCGGTCCGTCGCCGAGACCTGCGCCCAGCGGCGGACCGCGGTCCTCGTCGATCTCGCGCCCCTGCCGCCCGAGCAGCTCGCCCGGCTGACCGCCGCCTGCCTGGAGGTCTCGCCCGACGACCTGCCCCGGCAGCTTCTCACCCGGCTGGAACGCGACACGGCGGGCGTCCCGTTCGTCGTCGAGGAACTGCTCGCCGCGATGGCGGACGTCGGCGCCCTGGAACGCGACGGGCGGCGGTGGCGGCTGAACGGCGACCCCGCGATCGACGTGCCGACCACGTTGGTGCGCAGCATCACGCTGCGCGCCGCACAGCTGAGCCCCTCCGCCCAGGAACTGCTGCGTACGGCGGCGGTCTTCGGCTCCCGCTTCCCGATCCCGGCGATCCAGGAGGCCACCGGCCTGGACGACCGCGAGGTCATGGACTTCCTGCGCGCCGGGACTGGGGCGCGGCTCATCACGCCGGACGACTCCGCGGGCGACTGGTACGCCTTCCGTCACGCGCTGATGGCCGAGGCCCTGCGCTCCTCGCTGATCCCCGCCGAGCGGGCGTCGACCGCGCGCCGCGCCGCCGCCGCGCTGGAGCGCCTGCACCCCGGGCTGCCCGGCGAATGGTGCCAGATCGCGGCCACCCTGCGCCTGACCGCCGGGGACACCCTCGGCGCGGCCGGTCTGCTCGCCGACGCCGGTCGTCGCCTGCTGGACGACGGCGCCGCCGACCTGGCCGTCACACTGCTCGAACGCGCCTACGCCATGCTCGGGTCCGCCCCCGCCGACCTGCGGGCGCGCGTCCTCCAGGGGCTGCTGCACGCGCTGACCGAGAGCGGGCAGGCCGACCGCGCCTTCGCCCTCGCCAAGGACCTCCCGATCAGCGGCGACCTGGCGATGACCATCCCGCACGAGATGGACCTGCGTACCAAACTGGCCTGGGTCGCCGCCGAGATCGGCGGGACCGCCGACGGCCTGGCGCACGTCGCGGCGCTCCGCAGGCTCCTCCAGATCAACCCGGACGAGGCCCGTACGGCGGCCATCGACGTGATCGAGGCCCAGCTCATCGTCCCCGACCACGGGGTCCTCCAGCAGAGCCCCCAGCGGATGGCCGCCGCGGAGGCCCTCGTACGGCGGGCCGTGGAGGTCGCCGAGCGCGTACCGCTCCCCGAGGTGGCCTGCCAGGCGTGGGAGCGGATGGCGATGTTCTCCCGGACCCGCGGGTTCGACGAGCCCGACCGGTGCCTGACGCGGGTGGTGTCCATCGCCGACGCCCACGGCCTGAAGCTGTGGAAGCTGCGGGCGATGCTGCGCCTGGCCGTCAACCACGCCCTGCGCACCGGCGAGCGGGAGCCGCTGGAGGAGGTCGGCAGGGCGGCGGCACGGGCGGGCGCGATCAGCCTGGTCCACTCCACCCAGGCGTCCCTGGTCATGACGGGGGTGCTGCGCGGGGAGTACGGGGACGCCCGCGAACTCGCCGTCCCGTGCGTCGAGTCCACCATCCGGCTCGGCCACACCGCCTACACGCAGTATCTCCTGCTCGCCCAGGCCACGCTCGCGGCCCACCAGGCCAGGCGCGCCGACATGGAGGGCACGCTGGAGCGGTTCCGGGCGTGGGGCGGCGAGAACAGCCTGCACATGCCGGTGGTCTACGGCCTGTGCCAGGCGATGTGCGCGCTGCTGGAGGAGGACCGCGACCTCTGCGGCGAGATGCTGACCAGGGCGCGGGAATGGGAGGACGACAACCCCACCATCTACTACCTCACCGGCAGGTACGGTCTCGGCGTGCTCATGGACGTGCTCGCCGGTCGGGCGGGCGCCGCCGAATGCGACGTCGCGGAGACCACCTCGGCCGCCGAACTGGCCTGGAACCGAAGCTTCCTGCACCTGGCCAGGGCCGTACTGCTGGGCCGCCGGGACGACCCGGAGGGCGCGCTCGCCGCGTTCGGCCGGGCCGCCGAGGCCGCCAGGCCGTTCCCCCTCGCCCACCACCTGGGGCTGCGGCTGGTCGCCGAGGCCGCGCTGGCGGACGGCTGGGGCGAGCCGCTGGTCTGGCTGCGCACCGCCGAGGAGTACTTCCACCAGGCGGGCATCCCCGCGGTCACCGGGGCCTGCCGGGCGATGCTGCGCGGGGCCGGTGCGGCGGTGGCGCAGCGCCGTACCGGACGGGAACAGGTGCCGAGCGGGCTGCGCGCCCAGGGCGTCAGCGTACGGGAGTACCAGGTGCTCACCCTGCTCGCCGAGCGGCGCGGCAACGTCGACATCGGCAAGCGGCTGTTCATCTCGCCCCGCACCGTGGAGAAGCACGTCGCGAGCCTGCTGCAGAAAACGGGCCTGCCCGACCGGGCCGCCGTATACGAGCACGCTGCCGAACTGATGCGCCCCACCTGACGCGGCCGAAGCCCCCGAGCCGGTACGTCTCACCTGATGCGGCTGACGCCCCCGAGCCGGTACGTCCCGCCTGGTGCGGCCGAGGCTCCCATGGCGTCCCGAGCTGGTACGTCCCATCTGACGCGGCCGAGGCCTCTATGACGTCCCGAGCTGGTGCGTCCCGCCTGACGCGGCCGACGCCCCGGACTGACGTGCCCCGTCTGATGCGGCCGAAGCCCCCATGACGCCCCGGTGAGCCCGCGCGAATATGGGGGCGGCGCCCGCATGTGACCGGCGCCGCGCGTCGGCAGAGTGCCACCATGAGCGGAGACGGAATCACCCCGGGGGCGGCGCCCGGACTCGGCGCGGAGTGGTGGGCGGGCGGGCTGACGCTGGCCGAGCGGCTGGAGCGCGCCGGTGGGGACATCCCCGCGGGCCGGTCGCCGGAGTCGGTCGGCGAGACCGCGCGCTGGCGGCTGCGGGAGTGGCGGAACACTCACGGGCTGCTGGAGAGCGGGCAGTTCGACCGGCGGCTGGCCGCGGCCGGGCTGACCATCGACGAGCTGGCCTCACTGCTGGACGAGGAGCCCGCCGCGCTGGCGGGCCGCGTCGCCCGGCCGGACTGGGCCGCGCAGGCCGCCGCGTCGATCGCCACGGCGCACGCGGCGGCGGCCTCGGCCGGGGCCCTCGCTGACGGGGCGCTCGCTGACGGGGCGCTCGCTGACGGGGCGCTCGCTGACGGGGCGCTCGCTGACGGGGCGCTCGCTGACGGGGCGC
>NZ_JBSZKT010000049.1:0-51415 GCF_055690525.1 Streptosporangium sp. H13245
GAGCCGTCCGAGCCGTCCGAGCCGTCCGAGCCGTCCGAGCCGTCCGAGCCGTCCGAGCCGTCCGAGCCGTCCGAGCCGTCCGAGCCGTCCGGGTTTGCCGGGCTTACCAAGCCGTCCGGGCACACCGAGCCGTCCGGGCGGTCCGGGCCTGCTGGGGCCGTTGGTGGCGTGGCGGACGGGGTCGTACCGGACGCCGCCGGGCCCGTCCCCGACGACGGGGTGGTTCAGCCCATCCTGGAGGCGCGTCAGGTGGGCTTCGCCTACCGAGGGGCGGCCCCCGTGCTCTCCGACGTCTCCTTCCAGGTGCTGCCGGGGCGCAGCACGGCCCTGGTCGGGGAGTCGGGGGCGGGCAAGACGACGCTCCTGCGCCTGCTGCTCGGCCTGGCCGTACCCACGGAGGGACGGATCCTCTTCGACGGGACGCCGCTCTCGCCGCGCGACCGCGGGCGGATGCGCGCGTTCCGCCGCAGCGTGCAGACCGTGTTCCAGGACCCGTACTCCTCGCTCGACCCCCGGCAGCGCGTGAGCAGGATCGTCGCGGAACCGCTCCGTTCGCTCGGCCTGGTACCGGCGTCGCGGTGGAACTCCTCGGCCGCGGACCTGCGCGTCGCCGCCGCGCTCGAAGCCGTGGGGCTACCCGCCGACGCCGCGCGCCGCTACCCGCACGAGTTCTCCGGCGGGCAGCGCCAGCGCGTCGCCATCGCGCGGGCCATCGTGTGCGAGCCCCGGGTCCTGCTGGCCGACGAACCCGTCAGCGCCCTGGACGTCTCCACGCGCGTACGCGTCATCGACCTGCTGGCCGAGCTGCGCGAGAGCCACGGGCTCACCGTCGTGATGGTCTCCCACGACCTCGCCGTGGTCGCGATGCTCTGCGACCACACGGCGGTCCTCGAACGCGGCCGGATCGTGGAGCAGGGCGACACCGCCACCGTGCTCGGTGCCCCGGCCCACCCCTACACCCGGCGGCTGATCGACAGCGTGCCGAGGTTGCCCGTCACCTGACCGCTTTCCGGCCGCCCCCCGAAGATCAGGGCCCGCCCCTCGCGATCCTCGTGAGGGGCGGGGCGGGCGCGTCCCAGCCGTTCGCGGGCCGTGCCCGGGGTCCGGCCGTGGTCAGCTGATGACGATGACGACGTCGAACCGCGGGGTCGACAGGGACGACAGCGGGCTGCGCAGTTTCTCCACGCCCAGCCGGTAGGTGCCGGGGTTGAGCCCGCCGATGGGCAGGTAGCGGCCGGTGGGGTTCGAGCTACTGCCGGTCCAGAAGCCGTGCTGCAGCGAGCGGAGGACCGTCACGGGCCCCGACGCCAGGCGCGGGTGGACGGCGGAGAGGTTGCCCGACAACCGGAACCGGGCGCCCGCCGCCGAGTCCGACCCGGCGGTGCGGACGGTGGAGAAGATGAAGTATCGGTGGTTGTACCCGGCGCCCGAGGTCAGCGGGTAACAGCCCACCGCCACGATGGTGCCGCGGACGGTGCCCAGCCGCAGTGGATCGGAGTAGGAGCCCGAGCCGGCCAGGGAGCGGCAGTTCACCGAGGTGACCGAGGAGCCGGTGGCCTCCGCAGAGGCGGGAGCCGCCGGTAACTGTGCCGCCGCGAGAACCAGCAGCGCGATCATTCTCAGGCGCGCGAAGCCCGTTCTTTTCATTTTTCCCCCATTTGTACTGATTGGTGTGAGAGTGCGTATGCCTAGGTTTATCCGCACAAGGGGGTGGCCGTATATCCCAGCTATCTGGGATAGCCGGTAAGTCGGCTTTATGATTTGCGGCATGCTCCCTGATTCAGCCGGTTTCGAGCAGAGGCTTGCCCGGCAGCGCAGCGCCCTCGACGTGCTCGACGTCACCGCGTCCGCCGTCCTGAGGCGGGTGCCCGCCGACGTATGGTGTACGGTCCTGATCGATCCGTCCACCCTGCTGGACACCGGCGGGCAGAACGAGGCGGGTTTCCCCGCGGAATATCTCCCTCGCCTGTTCGAGATCGAACACGTCGAGGCGGATGATCCGGGTAATCTCCGCGAGCTGGCGAATGGCGCGTCAACGACCAGCCTGCTCAGCCGGGCGACAGACGGAAATATCCACTCTAGTAAGTACTATCAGGACATTTTGCGCCCACAGGGGCTCGGTGACGAGCTACGGGTCGCCCTCCGCGACGGCCCGCACGTCTGGGGGCTGCTGGTGATGTGCAGGGAACGGGGCGCGGCGCCGTTCACCGACGCCGACGAGACGGCCGCCGCGCGGCTGGGCCGCCCGGCCACGGCCGCGCTGCGGCGTTCGCTGCTCCTGTCCGGGGTGGACACCGGCGCGATTCCGGACGCGCCCGGCCTGGTCGTCCTCGACCGGGAGGGAGCGGTCCGGTCGATGTCGCCGACGGCGCGCACCTGGCTGGAACTCCTCCAGGACGGAACCCCGGAGCACGCCAGGCCGCTGCGCGCGGTGGCCGCCGCCGCGCTCGCGTCGGGAATGGCACGTTCCCGCGCGCTGACCCGGTCCGGCCGGTGGGTGGCCCTCCAGGCGTGGTCGATGGGGCAGGGGGAGGAGGGACTCGTCGCCGTCTCCCTCAGCCCTCCCGAGCCGGGCGAGCTGACCGCGGTCATCCTCGGCGCCTACGGCCTGAGCGAGCGCGAGCGGCAGATCACCCAGCACGTCATGCGCGGCCACTCCACGGCCCAGATCGCGGGCGGGCTGAACATCAGCCCCCACACGGTCCAGGACCACCTCAAGAGCGTCTTCGCCAAGACGGGCCTGGGCAGCAGGCGCGCGCTCGTCGCGGACATCTTCTTCCGCCACTACCTGCCGCACTTCGGCGACGGGCCGCTGTCGACGGACGGGCGGCGCCTCGTGGGGTAGGCGACCCGGCTCACCTCACCGCCGCGCGGGCACGACGGTCTCGGACCGCCCCGTCCGTACGGGGTCTCAGTCGCCGATGTTGACGACGCCGGTGAAGATGACCACCGACTCCTCGTCGGCCTCCAGCGAGTGCCGCCGTCGCGGGATCGGGGCGGCGTGCCCCGCGCGGAGCGAGACGACCTCCTCGCCGCCACCGCCGACGAACCGGACCCGCCCCGACAGGACGTACAGGCTTCCGGCCGGGGGTGCCTCGTGGTCGCCGAGGACCGTTCCCGCGGTCAGCGCGATGACCGCCTGCCGCAGGGTGCCCTCGTTGATGTAGGTGTGGGCGCTGCGGCCGTGCGCGCTCGCCCTGGCGAGGGTGAGATGCTCCTCGGCGAGAGCCGGTACGTCGATCATTGGACTCCTCCCGGTCGTTCTGAACCTGCCCGGGGCGGGCGGGACGCAGAGCCAGGCGGAGGTAAAGTCATCCGTCCCGTCGCGCGGAGGGCCGCTCGTCGAAGCGGATGGCCCTGAGCAGGTCGGCGGCCGGACGGTCGAGGATCGTGACACTCGCCGCCGGGGGGAGCGAGCCGCCGCGGGCACGGTCGATGATCACTCGCCAGCGGCGGCAGTGCCGGGCGAAGGTCGTGCTCGTGACGACCCGGCCGCGCGAGAGCTGCCCCTCGCGGGCCAGCCTCGGCTCCACGTCGAGCAGGATCAGGTGGACCTCGCTGCCGACCCTGCGGGCCAGCCAGGCGAACCCGTACAGGATGTGCGGCCACGTGCCGCGGGTGTGCGCGACGACGCCGTGCCCCTTCAGCAGGGCGCGGGCGATCCGTACCACGTGGGTGGTGTGCACGAGCGGAATGCGGGCTCTCGGGGGGACCGGGCCCAGGTAGCGGGCCCACCAGTTGCGGGACTGGCGTGAGTCGATGACGCGGGCCTCACCGGCGCGCACCGGCTCCCTCTCGTCGCCGCGCAGCCCGTACAGCCGGTCGAGCAGGGTGCTCTTGCCCGCGCCGGGGAGCCCCGCCAGGAGCACCAGCGATCCCGCCGGATAGCGCAGGTCCTCGACGGAGGACCGGCTGGCCGGTGTGGTCGCCATCACGTGCACCTCGCTGGTATGGGGGACTTCTCTCATAGTGCGTCTCGCAGCCTTCCAGTGGCGGGATCGAGTTCGCCGCCTGCCCGGCGGTCACCGG
Source organism: Streptosporangium sp. H13245 (assembly GCF_055690525.1). Taxonomy (NCBI): domain Bacteria; kingdom Bacillati; phylum Actinomycetota; class Actinomycetes; order Streptosporangiales; family Streptosporangiaceae; genus Streptosporangium; species Streptosporangium sp. H13245. The sequence goes on from NZ_JBSZKT010000049.1 coordinate 4,030, forward strand.
AGGGGACGAACCTGGTGAGGATCGGACCGAGGGCTACTCGTGAGGCGCGTCCGGAGATGGTGGTGTGCGGCGACCGGGACAGCGGGGACCGGCGACGGCCGCGGAACGTGTCGCGGTGGGGGTACGGCGAGGAGGGGCGTCGCGCGGGAGGACCCGGTACCGCGGGGAGGGGCGTCGCGGCGGGGGGACGCCGGTGAGGTGGTGAAGGAGGTGTCCGGAGGGAGAGGGGACTGTCGGGGGCATGTTCGCTCCTCGAATGCGCTCGGCCATTCGAGGTCTCCTTCACCCGCACCTCGCGGGCGACCGTCCGGGGACGCCGCAGGGCGTCCGTATTGACCGGGCCGGTTCTTGGGAAGTACTCCCCTCGTTCGTTCAAGGTTAAAGGAAGCCGGGAGATCTCGCGTTCACCGAGGGGTGACTCTCCTGAACGACGCCCCGCCGGGGCCCCGCGTCATGGGGCGGGAGAGTCCGATCTCCGGTCACCGGCCTGGACGTGCCACGGCGGCGGCACCTGCTTTCCGGGTTCCACGGTTTACGAGTATCGGCTTGGACGTGTCACGGCGGTACCTGGTTTCCGGCCGTTTTGGTTCGCGACGTGGCCGGTCATCGGCCCGGACGCGCCGCGGCGGTACCTGGTTTCGGCCCGGACGCGCCGCGGCGCCGGCACCCCTCCGGCGATCCGCGCGGGCCGGCCTGTCGGCTCGGCCTCGCGGTCCGCTGGTGTGGGGGGTGCCGGCGCCGCCGGAGAAACCCCGGGCTCTGACGCCCGTCGGTGGTCCGTCAGTAGTTGTAACCGGAGTTGTTGGAGTTGTTCGAGTTGTTGGAACCCGAGTTGTTGGAGTTGTGGGAACTCGGGTGCGAGGCGGAGGGCGAGGGAGAGGGGTTGCCCGAGGGGGAGGACGACGAGGTGGCCGCTCCCGAGGGCCTGATCAGGCCGAGCAGGCCGTGCGTGCCGCCGTCGCTGCCCGCGCTGAACCACAGGGAGTTCGCGCCGCCGACGGTCTCGGTGCCGCGCTCCAGGTCCCACAGGCCGCCCAGGGTGATGGCCTTGCCGTCGGAGGAGCGCAGCGGGCCGAGCGGGCGGCCGTTGCGCGGGTTGTAGGCGTTGATCCGGCCGTCGCCGAAGTTGCCGACCAGCAGGGCCCCCGAGAGGGCGCCGAACCCCTTCGGAGCCAGCGTCATCGCCCAGGGGGCGTTGAGGGCTCCGCGCGCGGCGAAGCGGCCGACGAAGCGGCCGGAGCCGTTGAACTGGCTGACGAACCCCTTGCCCTGCCCGGCCACCGACTTGCCGGTCGCGGGGTCGCGCTTGGCGTACGCGACGAGGATGGAGTTGCCCACGACCTCCACGTTGAACGGCGCGTAGTCCTCCGGCATGCCGGGGTCCTGGAACGCGCGGCGGCCCATCGAGATCCGGTCGAAGTCGCCGTCGAAGACGTGGACCCGGTTGTGGGCGAAGTCGGCGGCCAGCAGCATCGGCCCCCGGTTCGTCTGGGCCAGGGCCAGGCCCTTGAAGTCGGCGCCCTTGACGAACGCGCTGATGATCGCGTCATCCGGGTCGGCCTCGGCGTTCCAGCCGGTGATCGCCCCGCTGGGGCTGGCGAAGATGAACGTGGCCGGCCCGGAGCCACCGGGACCCTTGACGACGAACTCCTCGCCCATGTTGACGACCTGCCCGGTGGGCCTGCCGCCGGGGACGCGGACCTGCGTCTTCTCCTGCTTCACGGTGCCCGCGCCGCCGGAGTAGACCGTGGCCAGGCCGGTGCCCGCGGCCGAGACCCAGAGGGTCTTGCCCATGGCCAGTCCCCACGGGTTGACCAGCGTGGGGTCGGTGACCGCGGCCCGGCCGCTGACGTCCGAGACCAGGTTGGTGACCGCGAAGTGGTTGCGCAGAGTCTGTTTGCCGGTCTTCTCCTGACCGCTTCCAGCCTTGGTCTGTTTCGCTCCGGCCTGCGCCTGATGGGTCCCGGCGGACGCCGTACCGGCGACGCCCATGACCAGAACCGTGGCGCAGATCGTGACGATGCGTACTCGCATACATGGCTCCTCTGTGAGGGAGTGCCTTTCGCCGCGAGATACGCGTGGGGTTCGTGCGCGGTTCAGTCCGTTTCTGAAAGGCCCGGACCTGGGAGGAGCCGGAGGAGCCGGAAAGAGCGGTCCACGACCGCCCGGCGGGGCGGTCGTGGAACGGATTCAGGGGGCGTCACAGCGGGTCACGGCGCCTCGGAGCCGCGCGCGGGCCGGGGTCGGGCCCGCGTACGGGCCGGATGAGAAAAAGCGCGCACGCGGGGGCTCACGAGGACTCGCCGGGGGTCGATCCCGGGAGAAATCGCCGGACGAGAAGGACCGGTCCCGAACGGGAGGGATCAGCCTCGCGAGGACTCGCCGGACGGGAAGGATCGGTCTCGCGGGTACTCGCCGGGCGGGGAAAGCCAGCTATTCGCCGGGCGGGAAGGTCAGCGCAGGGCGGCGGCCTCGGAGGCCAGTTTCTCGATGCGCGAGTAGTCGCCGGAGGCGAGCGCGTCGGCCGGGGTGAGCCAGGTCCCGCCCACGCAGCCGACGTTCGGCAGCGCGAGGTAGTCGGGGGCCGTCGCGAGCTTGATGCCGCCCGTCGGGCAGAACCTGACCTGCGGCAGCGGGCCGCCGAGCGCCTTCAGGTACGGCAGGCCACCGGCGGCCTCGGCGGGGAAGAACTTCATCTCGGTCACCCCGCGGTCGGCCAGCGCCATGACCTCCGACGCGGTCGCCACGCCGGGCAGGAACGGTACCCCGCTGACCTCCATCGCGTCGACCAGCCCCGGGGTGGTTCCCGGGCTGACCAGGAACTTCGAACCGGCCGCCACGGAGGCCGCCACGTCGGCCGGGGTACGGATGGTCCCCGCGCCGATCACCGCCTCCGGGACCTCGGCGGCGATACGCGCGATGGCGTCCAGGGCGGCGGCGGTGCGGAGGGTCACCTCGATGACCGGCAGGCCGCCCGCGACCAGGGCGCGGGCCAGGGGGACCGCGGTCTCCAGGTCGTCGATGACGACGACCGGGACGACCGGGGCGATGTCGAGCAGACTCATGCGAACTCCAGGGTGGACAGGCGCTGGTTCAGCCAGGCCGCCGCGCCGGTCAGGGCGGGCTGGGGGGCCACGATCAGCGCCGTGGCGATGCCGGAAAGGTAGTCGTTCAGGGTCGGGGTGGCCTCGAAGCGACGGCGGAAGTCGCTGGAGCGGACCCGGTCCACGATACGCGGCAGCACGCCGCCGCCCAGGTAGACACCGCCCCGCGCGCCGAGGGTGAGGGCGACGTTCCCGGCGAAGGTGCCGAGCATGGCGCAGAAGACCTCGATGGTCTCCGCGCACAGCGAGTCGTCCATCCGGGTCACGATGTCGGAGGCGGACAGCGCCGGCGCGTCCGTCCCGTGGACGAGCGCGAGTGCCCGGTGCAGGCGCGACAGCCCCGGCCCGGACAGCAGGTGCTCGGCCACCACGTGCTCCAGGCCGTCCTCGCGCAGGGCCCGGACGATCTCGTGGTCCCGCCTGTCGAGGACGGGCGCGGTGACGTGCCCGCCCTCCCCGGGGATCGGCACCCAGCCCTCGGCGGCGGGCACCAGGCCGCCCACGCCGAGGCCCGTCCCCGGCCCGAGCACGGCCTTGACGCCGCGCGAGGGCTCGGGGCCGCCCAGGGAGACCAGGTCGTCGCCCCGCAGGTACGGCAGGGACGCGGCCAGGGCCTCGAAGTCGTTGAGCAGCCAGGCGTTCGGGATGCCCAGGTCGCGTACCGACCCTGTCCACCCGGCGTTGGTGAGCCGGTAGCGGTCGCCCTTCACGGGCCCCGCGATCGCGACACACGCGGCTCCCGGCTGAACTCCGCCCGCATGATCTGCGATATAGGCGGCTACGGCTTCGGGTAGGCCATCGTGTTCCGCGCCCGCGAGCACGGCCACCGCCTCGGGCTGTCCACCGGGCTCGGTGATCAGCCCGAACCGGGCGTTGGTGCCGCCGATGTCGGCGACGAGCCAGGGGAGGCTCACGAGATCTCCTTCGCGGACCGTGTGACCGTGGCGGGCCACACGGGGTTCACAGGGGTCGCGTGGGCCACGGGGTTCACCGGGTTCGCGGCGCTCGCGAACCGTACGAACGCGGACCGTACGAACACGGACCGTACGAACGCGGACCGTGTGACCTCCACGGGCCGAGCGACCCTCACGGACCACGTGGCGTTCGTGGACCGTGCGACCTCCACAGTCCGCGCGGCGTTTGTGGACCGTACGGACGCGGACTGGGCGACCTCCACGGACCACGCGGTGTTCGTGGACCGTACGAACGTGGACCGTACGGACGCGAGCCGTACGAACGTGGACCGTGTGAAGGAGACGGTGTGTGTCGCGCTCACGCGCGGATTCCGCTGGGGGCGGTCGCCGGGCGGGTGCCGTTCGCGACGGCCTCGGCGTGGCCGTTCAGCGCGAAGACGCCCGCGCCGCGCTCGGCCGGGCCCGCCGCGCGGCGGAAGGCGCCGAACAGCTCGCGGCCGGTGCCCACCCACTGGGCGTCGGTGAGCGGCGCGCCCTGGAGGGGCCTGGCGGCCAGTTCCTCGGCGGGGACCAGCAGCTCCAGGGTGCCCGCGGCGGCGTCGAGGCGGATCGGGTCGCCGTCCCGCACCAGCGCGATGGGACCCCCGTCGGCGGCCTCGGGCGACAGGTGGATGGCCGCGGGGACCTTGCCGGACGCGCCGGACATGCGGCCGTCGGTGACGATCGCGACCCGCTGGCCCCTGTCCAGCAGGACCGCCATCGGCGGGGTGAGCTTGTGCAGCTCGGGCATGCCGTTCGCGCTCGGGCCCTGGTAGCGGATGACCGCCACGAAGTCCTGCCCGTCCAGCTCGCCCGCGTCGAAGGCGCGCAGCAGTTCCAGCTGGTCGTCGAAGACCTTGGCGGGGGCCTCGATGACCAGGTGCTCGTCCTTGACCGCGGAGACCTTGCTGACCGCGCGGCCCAGGTTGCCGTCGAGCATGTGGATGCCGCCGTCGGCGGAGAACGCGCTGGAGACCGGGCGCAGCACGTCGAGGTCGGTGCTGCCCTCGGTGCGCTCCTCCCAGACCAGCTCGCCCTCCTTCAGGTCGGCGGCCGAGCGGTAGTGGTCCAGCCCCCGCCCGGCGATCGTCAGCACGTCGCCGTGCAGCAGCCCGGCGTCCAGCAGGTCGCCGATGAGCACCTGCATGCCGCCCGCGGCCTGGAAGTGGTTCACGTCCGCCTGGCCGTTGGGGTACATGCGGGTCAGCAGCGGCACCGCCTTCGACAGCGCGGCCAGGTCGTCCCAGGTGAGCTCGATCCCGGCCGCCGCGGCGATGGCGACGATGTGCATGGTGTGGTTGGTCGAGCCGCCGGTCGCCAGCAGCGCCACGCAGGCGTTGACGATCGCCTTCTCGTCGACGACCTCGCCGACGGGGGTGTACTCGGCGCCGTGCGCGGTCAGCTCGACCGCCCGCCTGCCCGCCGCCTTCGTCAGGGCCTCGCGCAGCTCGGTGCGCGGGTTGACGAACGTCGACCCCGGCAGGTGTAGGCCCATGACCTCGATCATGACCTGGTTGGAGTTGGCGGTGCCGTAGAAGGTGCAGGTGCCGGGGGAGTGGTACGACTTCGCCTCGGCGTCGAGCAGCTCGCCCTTGCCGACCTTGCCCTCGGCGAACAGCTGGCGGGTGCGGGCCTTGACCTTGTTGGGCAGGCCGGAGGTCATCGGCCCGGCCGGGACGAACACCGCGGGCAGGTGGCCGAAGTGCAGCGCCCCGATCAGCAGACCTGGAACGATCTTGTCGCAGACGCCGAGCAGGAGGGAGGCGTCGAACATGTCGTGCGAGAGCGCGATCGCGGTGGCCATCGCGATGACCTCGCGGCTGTAGAGCGACAGCTCCATGCCCGCCCGGCCCTGCGTGACGCCGTCGCACATCGCGGGCACGCCCCCGGCGAACTGCGCGACGCCGCCCGCCTTCCTGACGGCCGCCTTGAGGATCGCCGGGTAGGCCTCGTACGGCTGGTGCGCCGACAGCATGTCGTTGTAGCTCGACACGATCGCCACGCCCGGCTTGACGTTGGCGCGCAGGTCCCGCTTGTCGCTCTCGCCCACGGCGGCGAAGCCGTGCGCCAGGTTGGCGCAGCCCAGGCTCGCCCTGGCGGGACCGCGCAGCCGGGCCGCCTCGGCCTCGGCGTGCAGCCGCCTCAGGTACGCGGTACGGCTGGGACGGCTGCGCTCGACCAGACGGTCGGTCACCTCCTGGATCACGGGGTGCATCCGGCCTCCTCGGTCGTGGTCGGTGTGCTGGTTCTGGTTCGGGTGCTCCGTACGGCCGCTCACGCCAGCCCCTCCTCGTGCCAGACGCGGTCGCTGCGGCCGACGAGCTCGTGGGCCGCGGCGGGTCCCGCGCTGCCCGCCGGGTACGGCTCGGGCGTGCCGCCCCGGGACTCCCACTCGTGGAGGATCGGGTCGATCCACCGCCAGGCGGCCTCGACCTCGTCGCGGCGCATGAACAGGGTCGGGTTGCCGCCGAGGACGTCCAGGAGCAGCCGCTCGTAGGCCTCGGGCACCCGGCCGGTGAAGGTCTCGGCGAAGCTCAGGCTCAGCGGGACCGGCTTGAGCGCCACCTCGCCCGCGCCCGGCTCCTTGGCCATGATGTTCAGCTGGATGCCCTCGCTCGGCTGCAGCCGCAGCACCAGCCGGTTCGGCGTGCTGCCGGGGAAGATCGAGTGGGGCACGTCCTTGAACTGCACCACGATCTCCGAGCAGCGGTACGGCATGCGCTTGCCCGTACGCAGGTAGAACGGCACCCCGGCCCAGCGCCAGTTCTTCACCTCGGCGCGGATCGCGGCGAAGGTCTCCACCCGGCGGGAGTCCTCGGTGGGCGCGGTGTTGTCGGGCTCGTCGAGGTAGCCGGGCACCGGGACGCCGCCGGACTCGCCCGCCGTGTACTGGCCGCGTACGGTGAAGCGGTCCACCTCGCCGCCGGTGATGGCCCGCAGCGACTGGAGGACCTTGACCTTCTCGTCGCGGATCGACTCGCGGTCGTTGCGCGAGGGCGGTTCCATCGCCACCAGGCACAGCAGTTGGAGCAGGTGGTTCTGCACCATGTCGCGCAGCGCGCCCGCGTGGTCGTAGTAGCCGCGGCGGCCGGGGGTGCCGACGGTCTCGGCGACGGTGATCTGGACGTGGTCGATCCAGAGCGAGTTCCAGATCGGCTCCAGGAACGCGTTGGCGAACCGGAGCACGAGGAGGTTCTGGACCGTCTCCTTGCCCAGGTAGTGGTCGATGCGGTAGATCTGCCGCTCGTCGAAGATGGCGCCGACCTCGTCGTTGATGCGCAGCGCGCTGGCCAGGTCGCGTCCGAGGGGCTTCTCCAGCACCACCCGCGAGGCGGGGGTGACCAGTCCGGCGCGGTGCGCCTCCCGGCAGAACGGGCCGAACGTCATGGGCGGGCTGGCCAGGTAGAACACCCGGTCGCGGTGCTCGTGCCCGCCGAGCATCCCGGCGAGCCTCGCCCACCCCGTCGGGTCCTGGCCGCTGATGTCGACGGTGACGTGGTGCAGGCGGCCGAGGAAGCGCTGCCAGGTGCCGGGGTCGTCCACCGGCACCGAGCCGCGTACCTGGGCGTCCACCTTGCCGCGGAAGTCGGCGTCGTCGAGGCCACCTCGGGACATCGCGATCACGCGGGTCTCGGGGGCGAGACGCCCGTCGCGGTCGGCGTGGTAGAGCGCCGGGAGAAGTTTCCGCATGGAGAGGTCGCCTGTGCCGCCGAAGACGATGAGGTCGGCGGATTGCGGGTTCTCAGACATGGGCGCGGCGCTCCGTGGTGATCTACCGAAATTAGGGATAGACCGGACACTAGCTGGATCTTGCGCTCGACACAAGCGGAGTTTTGTAAGTTGAGATAAGAAAGTCCGAAGTTTTCATTCCCTAAGTGGGTGTGATTCACTTGGCGGATGCCTCGACGTCCCGCTGCCGCGCTGGCCACCAGCGGTGAGGTGCTGCGCCTCATCCGCTCCGGCGAGGCGGTCACCCGCGCGGACATAGGGCGTGTCACCGGCCTTTCCCGGCCCGCCGTGACCCTGCGCGTCACCGAGCTGCTGGAGCGGCGCCTCGTCGTGGAGGACAGCGAGGGCCCCTCCACCGGAGGCCGCCCGCCCACCCGCCTGGCCTTCAACGCCTCAGGCGGGGTCGTCCTGGTCGGCTCCCTGGGCGCGAGCCGCGCGCAGATCGCCGTCTGCGACCTCGCGGGCCAGGTGCTGGCCAGTGCCGCCCTGTCCGTGGACGTGGAGGAGGGCCCGGACGTCGTCCTGCCCCTGGTCATGCAGACCTGGGGCGAGCTGCTCGGCGACCGTCCCGTCTCCCTGATCCGCGGGGTCGGCCTGGGCGTCCCGGCCACGGTGGAGTTCGCGGCCGGACGCACCGAGAGCGCCCGGATCATGGCCAGCTGGACCGGGGTGGCCATCCCGCCGATCATCGCCGCGCGCTTCCCCGTCCCCGTCTTCCTCGACAACGACGTGAACGTCATCGCGATCGGCGAGCACCGGGAGATCTACGCGGGCGAGGCCGACGACCTGCTGTTCATCAAGGTCTCCACCCGGATCGGCTCCGGGGTGATCGCCGGGGGCGAGATCCTGCGGGGGGCGCTGGGCGCTGCGGGGGAGATCGGGCACATCCCGGTCCGCGACGGCGGGGGAGTCCTCTGCCGCTGCGGCAACATCGACTGCGTCGACTCCATCGCGAGCGGCACCGCGATCCTGCGCCAGCTCCGCGCCAGGGGGCACGAGGTCAGGACCCTGGCCGACGTGGTGAGCCTGGTCAGGGCCGGGGACGCGGAGACCATGACCGTGGTGCGCAACGCCGCCCGGATGCTCGGCGAGGTCGTCGCCAGCGCGGTCAACCTGCTCAACCCCTCGGTGGTCGTCCTCGGCGGCGACGTCGCGGAGACCTTCCAGCCGATGGTCTCCGGGGTACGCGAGGTCATCCACCGCCGCTCGACGGCCCTGGCCACCCGAAACCTGCGGATAGAGCGCAGCAGGCTCGGCCCGAGCGCCGGGATCATCGGCTGCGCCCACATGGTCCTGGACAACATCCTGTCGCCCGAGGCCGTCGACTCCGCCGGATGGCAGCCGCTGCGCTCCGTCCGCTCCCTCGTCTGACCCGGACTCGCGCCTGATCGGATCCCGCGTGTGAGCCGGTCCCGTACGTGAGCAACCGGTCCCGCGCCTGGACCGATCCCGCGCCTGGACCGATCCCGCGCCTGGACCGATCCCGCGTCTGGAGCGGGCCCGCGTGTGAGCCCGCCCCGCGTCCGAGCCGGTCCCCCGCTACGCCTCCTGCGGGGTCTCCCTCCGGTCGGCGGTGCCCGTGGCCCTGGCGTTGAGGACCACCAGCGCCAGCAGGGCGAGCAGCCCGGCGAACGTCACGGCCAGGCCCACCAGCTCGGCGAACCAGCCGACCAGGACGGGGCCCAGCAGCAGCCCCGAGTACGTCAGCGTGGTGAACCTGGCCAGCGCCGCGGCCGCCCCGAGACCCTCCGCGCCGCCGTGTCCCACCGCGCTGAAGATGAGGGGGAGCAGGACCGAGAGGCCGATCCCCACCACCGCGAAACCCGCGACCGCGACGGCGATCCCCGGGCTGAGCACGACCATCAGCAGGCCGCACAGGGCGATGCCGCCGCTCACCCTGACCAGGGCGGGCGCCCCGTACCGCTCGTGGAGACGGTCCCCGACGAGGCGGCCACCGGTCTGGCACAGGTTGAAGAACGTGTAGCCCAGCGAGGCCGCGGCGAGGGTGGCGCCGCGATCCTCCAGGAGGAAGACGCCGCTCCAGTTGCCGACCGCGCCCTCGACGATCAGGATGACCGCGCCCATCGCGCCGAACATCAGCACCCGCGGGGTCCACCCGTCCCGCCACTTCACGCGGACCTTCTTCTCGCCCTCCTGGCTCGCGTGCCGGTCGGCCGAGGCCGGCAGCATCCACAGCCCGGTGACCAGCGCGAGGAGGGCCACGGCCACGCCCAGCCCCAGGAAGTGCGTCATGGGGGAGAGACCGGCCTGGATGGCGAGGCCGCCCAGTACGGAGGCGGCCATCGCGCCGATGCTCCAGGCGGCGTGGCAGCGGTTCATGACGGACCGTTTGTGGGCGCGCTCCACCGCGATGGCGTGGGCGTTCATGGAGACGTCGAGAAGCCCGTCGATCACACCGAAGACCACCAGCGCGACGGCGAGCTGGATCGGATCACCGGCCAGCGCGAGGCCGACCAGGGACAGCGGCAGCGCCACCCCGGTCACCCGGGCGATCGGCGCGCTGCCGTACCGGGCCACCAGGCCACCGGCGAGCTGCATGGCGACCAGCGCCGAGACGGAGGGGACGACGAGCAGGAGGCCGAGCTGCCCGGCGGAGAGCTCGTGCTCCACCTTCAGCGAGGGAACCCTGATCAGGAAGCTGGCGTACGAGAGTCCCACGATCAGGAACGCGGCCATCGCGGCCAGGCGGGTCCGGGTCGCGGCCCGGGACATCACCGCCTCGGGAGGAGCCCCCGGAGGCCCCGGTGCTCCGGGCTCGGTGGTGTTCTCAGGCGCCGTCATCGCCGGCCCACTCCTTCGTCCACCGGGGGTCCATCCGGTCCTCCTCGCGGATGAACCGCACGTCGGCGGAGACCCGCATGACGTCGGTCACGGTGTCGAGGGAGGCGTGCACCACGTGCGGGCCGTGCACGGTCAGGTCGCCCGCCCGGTAGTCGCTCCACAGCCATTTCCGGCCGACGACGCGGGCCGTCAGCTGGAGGTCGTGGCTGATCGGCCGGGAGTCGTCGGCCCGGTCGGTCGCGAGCCGCGCCGCGTCGAACCGTTCGGGGGACTCCCGGTGCGAGCCCTCCAGGTAGACCAGGCCCCCGGTCTCCACCGGGCAGTCGCCGACCGGTATCCACATCGTCAGGACGCGGTCGCTGCCCCGGGACATGTACGCGTGGTCGGTGTGGGCGCGGGAGGCCCGGAGCGAGCCCGCGTAGAAGTGGCGCAGGATGCCCCGGGGCAGGATCCGGACGGGACCGCCGAGCAGGGTCGAGGCCAGCTCCGTCAGGGCCGGTTGCCGGGCGAACGAGGTGAACCGCTCCGTGCGTACGAAGTCGTAGGCCGGGTGGTCCTTCACCCCGTGGGCGGGCAGCCCCTCCGGCGGGCGGCCGGAGAAGACGCCCTCCTCGGGGGTGGACCCCGGCTTGAGCAGGCCTTCGGGAAACGCCGACAGGTAGGCCCCGCGCAGGGAGAGGACCGTCTCGCGGTCGAGGAACCCGCGCAGCAGCACCATCCCGTCGTCCTGGAAGCGCCGCCTGAGCGCCTCGGGGTCGCCGAGCAGCGCGCCGCTGTCGGGAAGCGGGGCGAACAGCTCGTCGGTGAACGGTATGGGCACGCCGTTGGAGGAGACGGCTCGCCGGTCTCCGGGCATCAGTAGACCCCCTCGGTGATCTGGTCGGCGTCCTCCGCCTCGTAGGGCCCCACCCGCGCCACCCCGGGCCACGGGAACCAGGGGTGCGGCGGGGCGGAGATCGCGCTGTCCCGTTCCAGCAGGTTGGGCAGGAAGAGGTCCTCCAGGAGCGTCACGACCCTGATCCGGCCCCGCTCGCCCACGGCGACCTCCCGCCACACGTCGTCGGGCCGTACGACGTGCATGACCGCGAAGGGCGGCGGCAGGTGGTAGCTGTGCGGCTCGTCGGGGGAGGGGGCGTCCCCCTGGAGGGCGTGCCCGGCGAGGGTGTTGCCGTAGGTGTCGATCCACTGGACCCCGTCCAGATACTCCTCGCGCAGGTAGCGCGCCTCCTCGGGGGAGCAGGAGATGCCGCCGGTGCACACGGCGCGGACGCCGTACTCCGCGAGGGGCTTGTCCAGTGCCGGGGCGAGCGACAGGAGCAGCTTGGCGGTCGTGAAGAGCAGGCTGATCCGCTCCTCCCGCAGGATGTCGGCCGTCTGCGCGATGAGGTGGTCGACGTAGGCGTCGGTGCCGTCGGAGGTGCGTACCAGGTGCTTGACCCAGCGCGGGTCGAAGTCCACGGAGAAGACGGCCGCCCCCCAGCTGTCGCCGAGCAGCTTGACGAAGTGCCCGTAGGCGTGCGGGCCGCTGGGCGTCATGGCCAGGATGTCGCCGCCGAGCAGGCCGCGGGCCTCCAGCATCACCCGGTACATCCCCACGTCGTAGATCGCGCGGGTCACGTCGACGACCCGGTACGGAGGCCCGGACGTCCCGCCGGTCTCCACGACGCGGAACGGCCGCCCCGCGAAGCCCCGGGGTACGAGGTCGCGCGCGCTCACCCCCCGCAGGTCGGTCTTGTCGAACAGGCCGAACAGGCGCAGGGAGGCGTAGTCGGTGACGTCGCGGATCGGGTCGAAGGGCAGGCGGCTTCTGCGCGCCAGCCAGAACGGTGAGCCGCTCTCCTCGCCGAAGTGCCAGCTCATCATGCGTACCGTCCACTCGTCGAGGGACTCGCGCATGGGGGGGATCTGCTCTCGCATGGCGTCCAGCAGGGAGCCGGCGGGCGGGAGGTGAGTGCTCGGGTTCAGGACGACACTCCTTCGGCGAATTCAGGGATTCCGGGGGCCTCGGGGACGGTCGCGAAGCGGGCCGGGTGGACGAAGCGGGACCCGGCGGCGACGCCGCGCGCCCCCGCCTCGTCGGTGGAGACGACGACGGCGAAGGGGAAGGGCAGCTCGCTGCCGACGAGCGGATGGCCGACGTCGTCGACGTGGACGAGGGTGGGCGCGAGGAACGTCATCCCGCCCGACCTGACCACGATCGGCCGCCGGGTGAGCACGCGCCCGCCGGGGGCGAGCCGGTCGGAGACGAACGCGGCCATCCGCGCGGCGTCGGCCTCGGCCCACGACGCCTGCGGTCGGCGCGGGTCCGGCGGGTCGAGGGAGATGCCGTCGAGCACGGCCGCGACCTCGCGGGCGTCGGCCTCGGACGCCCGCAGGCAGACCACCGTGGAGACGCCGGTGCAGAAGCGTCCCGCGTCCCGCGCGATCCGGTCGGCGAGGTCCTCGGGGTCCACCGGCTCCCGCTCGCCCACGATCACGCAGGCCCGTCCTGGCCCGCGCAGATCGAGGGAGGGCGTGCCCATGGCCGGTTCGGCGGCCAGGCCGTCGCCGCCGTAGACGATCTGCCGGTCGGTCGCCCGGATCATCGCGGGCAGGGTCCGGGGCGCGCTCGGGTAGTAGCCCAGCGTCTCGGGCGGCCAGCCCACGCTCAGCAGGGCCCCGGTCAGGCGGGCCGACGACAGCGGCTCGCGCCTGCTGGGGCGGATCCACACCGCCGCGCCGGACAGCGCCGCCTCCAGCACCCCCTCCAGGCAGGTGAAGGTGTTGGCGGGCAGCGAGACCAGGGTGAGCCCGCCGACCTCGCGTGTGTCCTCCGCCAGCTCCTCCAGCCGCTCGCCGAGCATCGCCGACCAGCGCCGTACGAGAGCGGGGGGAAGTCCGGCCGTGGCGCGCATCGCCGCCTCGAACTCCCCGGCGTCCTGGACGCCGAGGGACTCGACGGGTACGCGGCCGTGCCGGAACAGCGCGACGGCCTCGCGGAGCAGCTCCAGGCGCCGGGCGCGGGACGGCACGGTCATCGCGGCGCGGCGCGACCGCAGGCGCGCGCCGTCGTCGCGGACGAGGATCTCCGGGGCCAGGGAGAGCAGCGGGCCACCGGGGACGGGCACGGTGTCCATCGACCGGTACCACCGTCCCGCGCGCAGTAACGGCAGGACCGTCTCGCCGGTCACGACAGCGCGTCCCGCAGTGCGCGGACGACCCGTTCCTGCTGGGCGCGTGTCATGCCGGGGAAGAGCGGCAGGCAGATGTGGCGGGAGGTGAACGCCTCGGCGTGCGGGAAGGACCGGTCCTCGAAGCGCGGGGCGAAGTAGGGCTGGCGATGGAGCGGGACGTCGTACACCTCGCCCGCCAGCCGTACCCCCTCGCCGCGCAGCCGCTGCTTGAGCGCCGCGCGGTCGACCCCCTCCGGCAGCAGGGCGAGGTACTTGTAGTGGTTCGGCACGCACCCCTCGGGCACGGCGGGACGGGTCAGGGAGGGCACCCCGGCGAGGCCCTCGTCGTACCGGGCCGCCAGCGCCGTACGCTCGGCCAGCACCTCCGCCAGCCGGGCCAGATGGGTCAGGCCCACCGCCGCGTGCAGCTCGCTCATCCGCCAGTTGCTGCCGAGGTCGTCGTGGAGGTTCTCCTCGAAGGACCGCTTGCCGTGGTCGCGCAGATGCATGATCCGCTTCAGGTCGGCCCCGTCGGCGCTGAGCAGGCCGCCCTCACCACTGGTGATGATTTTGGTGGGGTAGAGCGAGAAGGCGGCCAACCGGCCGAAGGTGCCCGCCTGGCGCCCGTGCAGCGAGGAGCCGAGGGCGTGGGCGGCGTCCTCGACGACGGCGACGCCCTGCCGGTCGCACTCGGCCAGCACCTCGGCCAGCGAGCCGGAGACGACCCCGGCGATGTGCACGGGCACGACCGCGGCCACGTCCTCGTGGGCGGCCAGGGCGGCGCGCAGCCCCGCGGGGTCCATGCCGAGGCCGTCCGGCTCCATGTCGACGAAGTCGACCCGGGCACCGGCGCGGACGGCGCTGGCCGCGGTCGCGAAGAAGGTGTTGGCCGGGACCAGGACGGTGCGTCCCTCGACCCCAACGATCCGCAGGGCGATCTCCAGGGCCGAGGAGCCCGAGCTCACCGCCGCGGTGCCGCGCCCGATCTCCCGGCTCGCGAGCGCCTCCAGCCGGGTGCCGCGCGGCCCGAGGGTGAGCGACCCGGTGGCCAGGGCGTCGTCGACCAGGTCGAGGATGTCCAGCCGGGCCCGGACGTCGAAACCCACCCTGGCCGCGGGCACGTCCGGCGTACCGGTGGCGGGCTCGGCCAGGGAGCGGGTGAAGAAGTCCGCCGCCTCGGCCAGGCCGGTGCCGTGCCCCATGGGCAGCGGCAGGATCTCGGCCGTCTCGTGGGCGCCCACGATCCGCTCGCCCGCGGTCTTGGCGTCACCGGGGTCGAGGCGCCCGTCGGCCGTGCCGTACTGGATCTGCAGGGGGGCCGGGGCCAGCGCCGCGTACAGGTCGGGCAGGTCGGCGTGGCGCAGGATGGACGGCAGCGCGACGTACTGGTTCCAGGCCAGCGACCGGCCGATCATCGTCTCGTACGTGCCCAGGTGGCTGGCGGCGCACAGCGGGACCGGCTCCTCCCGCAGCAGCGCGGTGTGCAGCGCCACGGCCGCGCCCATGCTGTGCCCGAACAGGCCGACGCGGCCGGGGGCCACGTCCGGGTGCGCGCGGAGCCAGTCGAGCGCGGCTCCCGCGTCCTCCGCCATCGCCCCGAGGAGGCTCCCGCCGCGCAGCCGCAGCGTGCCGTCCAGCACGTCGCCCGGGTCGCGCCCGCCCAGCGTGGCGGGCTCGGCCCAGCTGTCGAGGCCGTGGTCGAGGGTGAGCGTGAGGAAACCCGCCCCGGTCAGGTACGCGGCGACGTCACGGCCGGGATGGTCGGGAGGTAGCAGCCCGGTGACCCGTTCCAGGGTCGCGTTGCGCCCCGGGCAGACCAGGACGGCCGGCCAGGGCCCCTGGCCCGGCGGGGTCAGCACGACCGCGCGCAGCTCGCGGCGCCCGTCGTGCTCGAAGAGGTAGTGGTCCACCCTCGGCTCCGCGCCCTCCTGCGCGCGCGTGGAGCGCACGCGAAGGGGCACCCGCCGGACGGCGGCCAGCCTGGCCACCGCTCTGCGGACCTGGCCGTTGCGGACGGCCTGGTCCGGTGCGGGGGAGCCGGGGACGGGATCGACCGGGGAGTGGCCGAGATGGTGAAACCGGTCGATCGACGTCAACGCGAACCCCGGATCTCAGACGAAGTCGGCGTGGAGCGCGTGCGGGACCTCGATGCGATATGTGTTCAGGGCGTCGTCCAGCTTGATCCGCCCCTTGCGCAGCCATTCGAGCAGCTCGTTCTGCGGCCGGTAGAAGCAGGATTTGCACAGGTCGGTCCTGAGGGGGTTGCTCGCCTCCCACTCGGCCCTGGGGCCGCCCTCCAGGACGTTCAGATAGCCGTCCTGGAGCACGTTGCCGATGCGGTAGCGGCTGTTCAGGTGCACCTGGGGGCAGGGGTAGAGATGACCGTCCGCGCCGACGGCCGTGACGAAGCGGCTGTAGTGGCAGTGGTCGAAGTCGCCCTCGACGGACTCCACCTGGTCCATCGGACCCCGGTCGAGCTTGGGCACCGAGACCTCGAAATCCTCCGACGACAGCGTGGAGACGTCGGCGAGTGAGGCGGAGACCTCCGCCATGACGTCCTCGATCGTCTCGTGGCCCATCCCGCTGTAGAACTCCGGCTCGAACCGGACGTAGTGGGCCCCCGAGTCGCGCGCTATCCGGGCGGCCTCCGAGATCTCCCGGTAGTTCTGCATGGTGATCACGAAGTTGAACCCGATGCGGAAATCCGGATCGACGGCGTTGTCGCGCAGCCTGCGGACGGAGTTGAGGAAGGACTTGAACGTCTGCTCGCGGTCCCGGGTGATGTCGTTGAATGTCGCCTCGGTGCCCGCGTTCAGGCCGATGCGTACCCAGGTGTGGGTGTTGACCACGCAGTCGGCGATGTCGTCCCGGTGCAGGCGGGAGCCGTTGGTGATGAGACCGATACGCAGCCCGGCCGCGTGCCCGGAATTGCAGATCTCCGTATAGCCACGGTGAATGGTGCATTCGCCGCTGCCGCAGAACGTGACGGCCCGGCCGCCGGATTCGGCGAACTCCCGCATGAGCTTGACGCTCTTGTCGGTGGGAATCGCGTCCTTGAAGGAGAACAGATCGTAGAAATTCTCCTCGTTCGGCGAGTGGAAGTTGCAGAAATTGCAGCGCATATTGCAGGCGCCCATGATGCCGATGCGCATATGGACGGGCCTGAAGCTCTCGCCGTTGACGAACTTCCTGAGCAGGTCCTCGTGGGCCAGGACCTTGTCGGGAGCGTGTGCCTGGTCAAGGGCGACCTCTGCCAGGCCGTTTCCGTTGGTGGGTCTCGCCGACCGGTAGCTCTCGTCCGACATTTACGTCCCCCGTTCGACCGGGAAGCCGATTATCCCGGTCCTTGTGTGCCAAAGCCGGCGTGCTGGTGGCCGCCGTTTCGATACGTCTTCGGGTAGGTCGAGCCCCGGCCGAAGGCATGACTTTCCGGCCGTGGGAGCGCTCTTCGGGGAGATTAAAACATATCCTAAACCGGGTCAAGTCCCCTTGTGAGGCATTTTCGGGCACGGTACGGTACATCCGGTTCGACATTCGCGCGGCCGGAGGGAATTCGTGCAGGTGGAGGGAAACGGCATGACAGAAACCCCAATAGCGTCATCCCAAATGCCGGGATCCTTTCCGGACACGCGGACGCTCGGGTCCAGGCTGGCCGCGTACGTCTTCCTCGCCAACGACCCGTCGGTTCCCCTGGTGGCCGCGGACTGGTGGGAGATCAGCGGCCCGCACTACGGCGCGGTGGCCGAGGCCCTCGCCCACTTCGTGGCCGGAGAGCCCGCCGCGGAGGACCTGGCTCGTTTCGCCGCCTCCCCCGGGGACCGCGGGCTGGAGACCGCCCTGGCCGACGCGCTCGTCCCCCTGCTGGAGCGCTCACCCGCCGACCGCGCGCGCCTGGCGGAGCTGATCGCCGAGGCCGACGCGCACGTGCTGGTCGACTACCACAACGGCGCGCTGACCGACCGCTCCGCCGCCGAGGTGCCGGTGGCCGAGGTCTCCGCCTGGTCGCGGCCGAGGACATCGGGAGCGACGGGGACGTCGGGGGCGACAGGGACGCCGGGAACGCGCCAGGCCGGGACGCGGGCCGTGATCGTGATCCCCTTCCGGGACCGCGTCGGCGGCGCCCGTACCCGCAACCTGCTGGCCTGCCTGGCCGCCCTGCGCGACCAGGACGGTCACGGCGACGAGGTCAGCGTCACCGTGGTCGAGTCCGACTCGGCGCCCACCTGGCGCGACACCGTCGAACCGCTGGTGGACCACTACGTGTTCGCGCGGCACGACGGGCACTTCAACAAGTCCTGGGCGGTCAACGTCGGGGTCCGCGACACCCCGGGCGAGGCCGAGCTGGTCTGCGTGCTGGACACCGACATCCTGACGGACCGCCGGTTCCTGAGCCGGAACCTGGACCGGATGGCGCGCGAGCCCGAGCTCTCGGCCTTCCTGCCCTACCGCCGCATGTACTGCCTCGACCCCGAGACCTCCGCCGCCGCCATCCGCCGCCGCTGCGAGCGCGGCGAGGCCGACGTGCCGCTCGACGCCGTACGCTCGCTGGTGCTGAAGGAGCCGCCCGGGGCCTGCCTCTGGGCCAGGAGGACGATCTTCGACGCGATCGGCGGGTTCGACGAGCGCTACCAGGGCTGGGGCGGCGAGGACGACGACGTCGTGGCGCGGCTGAGCCTGGCCGGGCGGTTCACCCGGTTCGACGATCCGCTGCTGCACCTGGCCCACCCGCGTCCGGAGATGACCCTGGACGGGCTGCCGTTCAACGCCCACATCGACCCGCTGAGCTGGACCGTCGCCGGTGGGTACGGCGACCTGCGGGGTCCCAGGGGATGACCCTGGCCGTTCGCGCCTACGCGGCGCGCACGTCGGTGCCCCAGGGCGGATCGCTGCGCTTCCGCCTGCTGACCGGGGATCCGGCGGACGGTGACCCGGACGACGGCGCGGGGGGCGAGGGCGGCGCACCCGGGCACGGCGGGCGTGGCGCGGCCGGTTGCCGTGCCCGGGTGCGCGACGCCGTGACCGGCGAGGTCAGGGCCGAGCTGGACGCCTCCGGGCCCTGGTGGACCCTGGAGATCCCCGGCGACTGGCCCAGCTCGCTCTACGCCGTGGCGTTCACCCACGGCACCTCCGGTCCCCCCGGCACCCCCGATCCTGACGACGAGGCGTATTTCGTCGTCAGGGCCCGCGAACCGAGGGGCGGGTCGATCCTGGTGTCGGTGCCCTTCCTCACCTGGCAGGCGTACAACAGGGCCGGAGTGCCAGGGGAGGGCCTCTATCCCACCGAGGGCGACGAACGCGCCGTCCGGGTCACCTTCGACCGCCCCGGCGGCGGACCGGCGGGCAACTGGGAGGACCACTTCTACCGGTGGCTGAGCCGAGGCGGCCAGCGGGCCGACTACTGCTCTAACCTGGACCTGCACGAGGATCCCGAGGCGCTGCTGCGCGGCCGGAGCCTGCTCGTGATTCCCGGCCACGACGAGTACTGGACCCGGCGGATGCGTGACGCCGCGGAGTCCTTCGTGGCGGCCGGGGGGAACATCGCCTTCTTCGGCGGCAACACGTGCTGGTGGCAGATCCGGCTGGAGGACGACGGCCGCACCATGGTGTGCCACCGTGACGCCCTGCTCGACCCGATGGCCACGGTCGACCCGAGCCTGGTCACCGTGGAGTGGTCCGGCTCCCCCGTGTGCCGCCCGGAGAACAGCCTGACCGGGGTGAGCTTCCGGCGCGGCGCGGGCTGCTGGGAGGACATGGACGCGATGAAGTCCGAGGCGTACACGGTGCGCTTCGCCGAGCACTGGGTGTTCGAGGGCACGGGGCTGCGCGACGGCGACACCTTCGGCAGGGGCGCGGTCGGCTACGAGACCGACGCCGCGGAGTACGTGGAGGTCGACGGCGTCCCGCTGGCGACGGGCGCCGACGGCACACCCGCCGACTTCGCCATCCTGGCCACCGCCGACCTGCGCCACTGGCGGCACCTGGGCCAGGGCGGCCACGCCACCATGGGCATCATGCGCCGGGGGGCGGGCACCGTCTTCAACGCGGCCACGATCGGCTGGGGCGACGCCCTCGACGACCCGGTCATCGACCGCGTCACCCGCAACGTGCTCGCCAGGCTCGCCGGAGCCCCCGGCTGGTGGGAGCCGATGGGTCGCGGGGCCGCCGCGCTCGCGCTCGCCGCCTGCGAGCAACAGCTCTTCGCCGTCCTCACCGACGGCGATCTCTGGACACGGCCGTACCGCACCCAGAACCTGAGATGGCGGCGCATCGAGCCCGCGCCCGGCCTGGTGGCGCTCGCCGCGCCACGCGAGGCGACGCCGGGCTCGCCCGTTCTCCTGTACGGCCTGCACGCCGACGGACGCGTCGTCGCCCGCGAGCCGGTGACCGGGCGGGCACCCTGGACGGACCTGTACGACGCCCCGCCGGGGGCGGTCGGGATCGCCCCCATCGACCAGACCATGTTCGCCACCGGCGCCGAAGGCGAGCTGTGGCGGCGCCCGCTCGCCGCCGGGCGGTCCGAACCGTGGACCCGCGCGGGCGGCGGGCCGAGGCTCGCCGCGCTCGCCCACGTGGGGGGACGGCTGATCGGCCTGACCCGCGACGGGGAACTGCGCTTCAGACGACAGGCCAACGACGGCGAGCCGTGGCTCAGAGCGCGGGCCGATGGGGAGCCACACGGGGCGCGGGCTGACGGTGAGTCGCTGGCCGGAGCGCGGGGTGACGACGGTGAGCCACGGACCGGGGACGGTGACGGCGGGTGGGTTCCGCTGGGAACCACCCCCGGGCTGGCCACGCTGACCGGCACGGCGGGCAGGCTGATCGGCGCCACGCCGGACGGCGACCTGTTCTGGCGTGAACTGGTCCACGGCTTCCGGCGTGAACCGGACCACGGCGGGACCACGGGACATCCGCAGACCGGAAACCACGAGAACGAGGAGTGACGTGCGCCGGATCGAACTCGTCGACCGACACCGCATCCGCCTGGACGGCGACGCGCCGATCCCGTCCATCGGGCCGGGCGACGTGCTCGTCCGGGTGGGGGCCTGCACCGTCTGCAACCGCAGTGACCTGGCCTACTACCACTACTACGGCCTGCGCGACCACTGCGCGACCGGCTGTTTCGGCCACGAGGTCGCCGGAACCGTCGAGGCCGTGGGGGAGCGGGTGACCCGGGTCGCGCCGGGACAGCGGGTGTTCGTCCGCACCCCGCTCACCTCGGGTTTCGCCGAGTACGCGGCGGCGAGGGAGGTCAGCGTGGGTGCCCTCCCCGACGACGTGCCCTTCGAGCAGGGCGCGATCCTGCAACTGCTGCCCCTGGCCGTGCACGCGACCCGGGGGGTACGGCTGGGCGACCGGGTGGCCATCGTGGGGCAGGGGCCGGTCGGGCTGATGGCCCTGCAGGTCGCGCGGCTGCGTGGCGCGGCCGAGATCGCCGTCGCCGACCTGGACCCCTGGCGCCTGGAGCGCTCGACCCTCCTCGGCGCGGACCGTACCGTGCTGGTGAAGTCGCCGCAGGCCGTACCGGAGGAGCTGGGGACGGAGTTCGACGTCGCCGTCGAGGCGGTCGGTACCCCGCACACCGCCAACGCCTGCGTCGACATGGTCCGGCAGAACGGCCTCGTCGTCTTCCTCGGCACCCACCACATCGACACCCATGTCACCTTCGACATGGTCAAGTGGGAGAAGAAGGGGCTGCGGGTGCACAGCTCCGCCGAGCCGACCGACACCGCGAGGGCCGAGGCGATGCGCGTGGCCGAGCGGCTGGCCGCCACCTTCACCGGGCGCCTGCGCCTCGACGCGATCCTCAGTGCCGTCTACCCGCTGGAACGGCTCCAGGACGCCCTCGACCGCCTTTCCGAGAGCCCCACCCTCCACCCGGCCGGAGGCGCCACGCCCTTCCAGACCCCGCCCCCGGAAACCCTGAAAATAGCCATATGTCCGGACAAAAATTGAAATGGGGAATCGCCGGGTACGGCGACATCGTCCGCAGGAAGGCCCTGCCCGCCCTGCTGGCCCTGGGCGAGACCGTGGCCTGCGTGTGGGGCAGGGACGCCGCGCGGGCGCGGGCCGCCTGCGACGGGTCCGGCGCCTTCGGCACGTCCGACTACGCCGAGCTGCTCGACGTGGCCGAGGTCGTCTACGTCGCCACCCCGGTCGCGCTCCACCTGCCCCTCGCGGTCGCGGCGGCCCGCGCCGGTCTGCCGGTCCTCGTGGAGAAGCCACTCGGCGGAATGCTGCCCGACCCACCCGCCCACGCGGATGCCGCCCACCACCTGCCCGCCGCCCACGCGGATGGCGCCCACCACCCGGCTGCCCCCCACGCGGGCGCCGCCCACCCTCGCGAGACGGTTTCCGAGCCGTCCGCCGCTCACGCGGAGGCCCCCCACCACCACGGGATGGTTTCCGAGCTGGCCGCCGCTCACGCGGGTGTCGCCTACTACCGCCGTCTCGCGCCCGCGCTCGGGTGGGTACGCGAGACCCTGCGCGGGCGTGCCGTACACCACGCGGCCGTGGAGTTTCGGAGCCCCTTCGATCCGGGGCCGGACGATCCCAGGCTCTGGCGTACCGACCCGGCGCTCTCCGGCGGGGGAGTGCTCGCCGACGTGGGCAGCCACCGCCTCGACCTGCTCTGCTGGCTGCTGGGGGAGCCGGTCGTGACCGGCGCGCGGACGGGCCCGTACTTCGACCTGGGCGGGGAGCGCGTCGCCCGGGTGGGGCTGGCCTGGTCGTCGGGAAGTGTGGCCGACCTGGAGGCGGCGTGGGCGCCCGGCGCCCGCCGCGACCGGCTGCTTCTGTCCTTCGACGGCGGCCACCTGGAGCTCGACCCCCTGGACTCGGGGACCGTGCGCGGGATCGTCGACGGGGTCGCCGTCGACGAGTTCTTTCCCCCGCCGGAGAACCCGCATCTCCCCCTCATGGCCGACTTCGCCCGTAGCGTCAGGGACGGGACCGATCCGGTCTGCACCGTCCGCGACGCCGCCACCGTCGACCGTCTCATCGCGACCGCCTACGCGCTCGCAAAGCCTCTGGAGGAACACCCGTGAGCGAAACCGTCTCCCTGCCCGCCCTTCCCACGCCGCTGCGCTGGCTGAACCGGCCCGAGGAGTGGAGCGCCGACGGCGACGCGCTCTCCATCGTCGCGGGAGCGGGCACCGACCTCTTCTCCGACCCCGGAGAGCCGAACCGCTACGCCAACGCCCCCGCCCTCGTCGGCCGCCTGGACGGCGACTTCACGCTCAGCGCGCGGGTCAGGCTCGACCTGCTGTCCACCTACGACGCGGCCGTCCTGCTGCTGTACGCCGACGACGACCGGTGGGCCAAGTTCTGCCTGGAGCTCTCCCCGCAGGGCAAGCCCACGATCGTCTCGGTGGTCACCCGGGGGGTGTCCGACGACTGCAACTCCGTGACCATGGACGGCACGGACATCCGGCTGCGGATCTCCCGCATCGGCTCCGCCTTCGCCTTCCACGTCGCCGACGAGTCCGGTTTCTGGAACCTCATCAGATACTTCGCGCTCGACGGCGACCCGGAGGTCGGCTTCCTCGCGCAGAGCCCCACCGGCGACGGCTGCACCGTGCGTTTCGAGGACATCGAGTACTCGCCCAAGCGCCTCGCCGACCTGCGCGGCGGCGAGTAGCCGCCTCTCCCCGTCGGTCGGCCACCGGGGCGTGGCACGTCCACCGATCCGCCCGGCTCGCGACCGCCGACACCACCCCCGCTATCCCCTGCCACCCCTGTCACCGCCGGAGGCCCGCGTCGGCCGTCGACGGCCAGCGGACGGTCAGTACGGTGGAGTCCTCCTCGGCCTGCCAGGAGTGGTCGATGCCCGGTCCCCAGACGACGTAGTCGCCCTGGCGTTCCAGGGTGGTGCTGCCCGTGGTGAGGTCGAGGCGGAAGCGGCCCTGGATGAGCAGAAGCAGGGTGGTGCGCCGGTCGTCGGCGGTCCATTCGGGACGCCGCTGGCCCGCGGGGTGGATGCCCCACTTCACCTCAAGGACACCGGTCGAGCGGATACCTCCGGCCTCGGGGTCGACGAAGTGGCCCATCAGCCAGCCCCTGTACTGGTCGGCGTCATCGGTGGCGTTGCCGGTGTAGTAGTTGTCGGCCATGCTCACGGCTCCGGTTCGGCGGTCGGGAGTTTCACGCGGCTTCCACCGACCGAACGCGGAGCCGCCTTTCATACCTGCGAAAGGAATTCAACAGTGATTTGCGCCCGCTAACGACGGTGCCGCTTGACCTCTTCGAGAGCGAGAGCCCAGGGATAGGTCTCCAGATTCTCGCCACCACTCCCGGCCGCGTGCGGCTCGAACCGGCCGGGACCGAGCAGGACGGGGACGCCTTCGGCTCGAAGGCTTTCGACGCTTCGCCGGAACGGCGCGCGTGAGGCGAAGGCACTGTTGACGAAGGGCAGGACGACCACGGGGATGCCGAGGCCGGGGGCTTCGGCGAGGAGGCCGAGGGCGTAGGTGTCGGCGATGCCCTGGGCGAACTTGTTGACGGTGTTGTACGTGGCGGGGGCGACGATGATCGCGTCGGCTCTGGGGGGCTTGGGCTCGTCCGGTCTGCGGTATCGGCTGCGGACGGGGCGTCCGGTTTGTCGTTCCAGGGCGGGGACGTCGATGAAGTCCAGCGCGGACGGGGTGGCGACGACCTGGACGATCCAGCCCTCGTCCCGGGCGAGGGCGACGAGACGGCCGACGTCCCGGGCGGCACCGGCCGCGCACACGACGACGTACAGGACCTTGCCGGGCTCGGTCACGCGATCACTCCCAGGTACGTGGCGTATTCACGGGCCTCACGGCGAACACCGGCCGGGGCTGTGACGAGGATGTCGCGGACGAGACGCAGCGCGGCCGGTCGGCCGGTGACCTCCTCGGCCGCGATCTCTTCGGCGGCCCGTACGATGTGCAGGGCCTTGTCGTGCTTGCCGCATATGAAAAGCGCCCGCGCGGTGTCGAGCAGGAGTCTGCCCTTGCGCTCGTCGGCCTGGAGCTTGTCGAGATCGATCTGACGGGCGTGGTCGATCGCGGTTCCCGCGTCGCCAAGTCTCAGGGCGACGTCCACCCGGTGGCACAGCACGTTGACCGGCCCGAACGCGGTCCATTGATGATTGCCGTCATAGCCGAGCCGTTGAGCCGCCTGGGTGGCCTCGTCGAGGAGTTCGGCGCTGGTGTGCCGGTCACCGCTGAGTGCCGCGGCGACGGCTCCGCTGAGCAACAGAGCCCCGTAGACCGACAGTTCGTCACCGGAAGGGTCCTTGAGATCGGAGTCCATGCGCATGGCCGCGGTTCTGGCCATATCGGCGGCGACCCGATGATGTCCCTCGTCCATCAAGGCTCTGGCGGTGATGCGGGAACTCGATCCGATCGCCAGGGGGTTCTGGCTGGCGTGGGCTGCCTGGGCACTACGGTCGGCGGCGAGTTGGGCAAGCCCTTTGCTCTCCCGCTTGAGCAAGATGGAGGCCGCCACGTGATGCGCTTCGGATGACAGCACGCTCGCCCGTAGTTTCTCGTCACCTTCCAGCGCGGTGCAGGCGGCTCGCAGCGTACGCAGCAACGAGGGGAGCCCGGCGGTCACCTGAGAGTATCGCCCGGCCTGATAGTTTCGCTTGGCTTCGGCGACCGAAACCGCGATCCGGGGCAAATCAACGGAGCCGTCAATCGAGCCGGAGTGTTCGACAAGGGCCGTGGCGAGGTTCTCAATGCTCTGAACCGTGTCGTGAGGCTGCTCGGGATGATTGAGCACCGCCCCGAACAAGGTGGCTCCGGTCAATCCGAAAAATTCACGACGGCGCATTTCCTCCTCATTCTCTTCTGATGGGGAGAGATATACAGCATCGGGTCGAGAGAAGTGGCTGATCCTGTCGCTGGAGACGACGGGATGAACCGCGCTTGTGACCGTTCCATTCTCGGTCCGGCCACGCCTGGTAGGGGAGAAACCCAAGTCTTCCGGGTCCCGGTGGGTGAGCTCTTCCAGTGCGAGACGGTAGGGCTCGCGTGGCCACAAGACCTCACCGGCCTCCCACCTGCGGACCCGTTCCTCATCGCACGCCAGCTGATATTTGATCCCACTGAGCGTCAGATTGATCATCTTGGCCATTTCGCCGCGCGATAAGTCCGCCTTCTGACGCCATGCCCGAAGTCGACTGTTAGGGCTGCGGGCCATATGCGGCTCTCCTTCGGCCGAAAAATCAAAGGGGTTAAGAGGGGGGTCCTTGGGGGGTGCCGTCTCCCCGGTTCGCCGGTGAACTTGTCATCGAGCAACCACAGTATGTCAATCCGCTTTCCGTCGCGGGAAGCGTGGACGAATTCGAGGAGATGGCAATGGTGACCCTCCAGAGGAGACCGGCGAGCCACGTTTCCGCCCCGGGTGGCGGAGACGTCGGGCCACGCCGCCCATCTCGCCGGTGGGCCTCGCCGACCGGGCGGGAAGGGCTCGGCCGGGGTGGGAGGGGGGCGGGATGAACCCGATCATGCAGGCCGCCGCGACTCGTCTCCACGAGCGGCGGCGGAACGGCGACGCCCTCGTCCTCACCCGGCTACGGGAGGCGCTCCTGCGGCTCGGCGTGCGCTCTGAGCTGCGTGACAACGACAGTGCGCTGATGGTGGAACGTCCGCGGGTGGGCCTGCCCGTGTGGGTGTTCATCGGCTACGGCGGCGCCTTCTACTCCTGGCAGTCGGCCGAGAGGCGTCACCCGATCAGCGACGTGGCGGGCGCGGCCCGGGTCCTGGCCGAATACGCCGGTCGATAGGCGGGCGCGACGGGGTGGTGTCCTCCGGCCCGGAGGGTGCCGGAGAGCGTTACCGCCGCCCCGTCGCGCTCTTCGGTCATCTTCGGCCCGATGCCCTTGATCAGCTCTGGTCCCGGCAGGCGGCGGAGCCGACGCGTACGGCCCCCCATGCGACCGCGCGTCCTTCTTCCCCCTCTCCACCTGCCGGGACCTTCTCCGTCCTCGACCCCGGCCCACCGGACCGGGGTGTATCACATCAGGCGCGGCTCAACTCCGCGACGGCGCGTTCGTGAATATCACCGCCGAGCCGGTGGAGCCGGAGACGGCCCGAGAGCCAGCGACGGTCTGAGGGCCGAAGCTGGTTTGAGGGCCGTAGTCGGCTTGACCGGGGGAGCCCGCTGCGGGCGGTGGCTCCTCCGGGGAGGCCGGTACGGCGGGGGCGGGTTTGACGTAGGTGCCGTTGCGGCGGGCCAGTAGTTCCTCCAGAAGGGCGTCCCATTTGGCGCCGATGGTATTCACGTCGTAGGTGGTGGCGGTCGCCAGGGCGCCTTCGGCCAGCCGGTGGCGCAGTTCCTCGTCCTCGATGACGCGGATGAGGGCGAGGGCGAGGTTGGCGTTGGTGCGCGGCTTGACCAGCAGCCCGTCGACCTCGTCGGTGATCATCTCCTTGGGGCCGTGCGGGCTGTTGAAGCTGACGATCGCCAGCCCCTTGGCCATCGCCTCCAGGATCGTCATGGGGAAGCCCTCGTGGCGGGAGCTGAGCGCGAAGATCGAGGCTTTCTCCAGTTCGGCGCCGACGTCGGCGGTGGGGCCCGGCAGCTCGACCCTGCCCTCCAGCCCCGCCTCGGCGATCTGGGCGCGCAGGTTGTCCTCCTGCGGCCCGGCGCCGAAGATGCGCAGGGTCCAGTCGGGATGGGCGGCGGCCACGCTCTCCCACGCGGTGATCAGCCGGTGGAAGCCCTTGAGCCTGGTCATGCGGCCGACGGCGACCACGACCTTGTCCTCCAGCCTGGAGATCCCGCCGGTCATGGGCGGTACGGCGTTGGGGATCCTGGCCAGCTTCCGGGGCTTGCGCCGCAGTGTCTCGCGGTAGTCGCGCATGTCGGCCCTGGTGAGGGTGACCAGCGCGTCGAAGTTGCGGTAGCGGCGCTTGACGATCTCCTGCATCTCCTGCGGCTGTCCCCGCAGGGCCACGTGCTCCTGGCCGATGGTGATGACGCCCGGCGGGGCCAGCTGGGCCAGGGCCAGGTTGAGCCCGGGCCTGGTGGCCATGATGACGCCGGTGTCGACCGAGCGGATCCACCGGGCCAGTTGCAGGTCGGTCCACACGTTGAAGCGGTGGTAGGCGGCCTCCTGCGGCGGGATGAGCCTGCTCGGCATCTTCGACAGCCGGCCGCGCAGGCCGGTCCGCGGGACCAGCCTGTCGTCTAGGAAGCGGAACCGCACCCTCGGGTCGACGGGGAAGAACGGCTCCTCCGCCTCCTTGAGGATGGAGACGATCTCCACGTCATGCCCGGTCGAGGCCAGGTAACCGGCCAGGTTGAAAACCGTTCTGATGGTGCCGCCCATGCCGTACGCGTGCAGGATCAGGATTTTGACCTGGTGCGTGGACGGGGGCGGCGCGGATCGTTCGCGCCTTCGGTTGCGGGCTTTGAGCAGCTGGTAAACGGCCGCCTTGCCCTTGCCTGCCAGTGCGCGCACCTAAGAGTCCCCTTCTCGTTCGCCTCCGGGTTCACGCGCCTGTCAGTCCCCGTGGCGCGTTCCCCGCTTTCACCTTCTAGACGCTCCGATGGGGTGGATGGTTGCAAAGGACGCTTAAGTGCGAGCAGGTCCCAGATTGTGTGCGTGTCCGCAACGGCCTGGCCGACGGCTCCAGCGCCGGGGACATCTTCGCCGCGCGGCCGTGAAGAGGCGTGGTCATGAAGAGGCGGTCATGAAGAAAGGACAGACCTACAACCATTTGTCCCGTGGGTCGCGTTGGGAACGGGCAGGAGGACATCACATTGAATCGTCACGAGGGCTTTCGCGAGTTCGTGCTCGCCCGCCAGCAGGCGCTGATGCGGACCGCCTATCTGCTCACGGGAGACGCCCATCTCGCCGAGGACCTGCTGCAGAGCGTTCTGATCAAGGTCATGGGGCAGTGGCCCAAGCTGTCCAGGAGTGGCAATCCGGAGGCGTACACGCGCAGGGCGCTGGTCAACCAGTACATCTCCTGGTGGCGTCGGCCACGTCCCGAGTCACCGAGCGCCGACCCGCCGGAGCGCGGCGCCTCCCATGACGAGGCCACGCTCGACCGGATCGTGCTGCGCCAGGCGCTGGCCAAGCTGACGCCCAAGCAGCGCGCCGTGATCGTGCTGCGCTTCTGGGAGGACCTCACCGAGACCCAGGCGGCCGAGGCGCTCGGCTGCTCGGTGGGCACCGTCAAAAGCCAGGCCCATCACGCGCTGGGCCGCCTGCGCACGCTCGCGCCCGAGCTGGAGTATCTGCTGTCCGATACCGAGATCAGGGAGGTCGCCCGATGACCAGGTTGCATGACACGCTGGACGATATCGCCAACGAGGCCCCCCTGGTGGACCTGGCCGACCGGGTCGCCGCGGGCCACCGGCGCGGGCGGCGCGCCGCGCTGGCACGGGTCGCCGTCGCGGTGGTCGCGGTGCTCGGCGCGGCGACGGCGGTCGTGGTGCTGCCGGGGTCGCGTGGCGACGACACGGCCACGCCGCGGAGCGTGGACAGCGCGGACAACATGGACAACATGGGCGGCGCGGACAACGCGGACGGTGTGGACGCGATGCCCGACCTGCCCGACGGCAAGGTGGGGGCGCTCAGCCACGCGTACCAGACGTCCTGCAAGACCGACGACCCGAAGCAGCCGAAGGTCTTCGACTGCAGCGCCGTCGAGTGGCGGGTGGTCACCGTCACCGGCACGACGTACCGGGTGCCGCAGGCGCTCGTCAAGAACGCCAGAGGGCAGCACGTACCCGTCGCGATCAGCCGGGACGGGCGCATGCTCGCGTACTACAGCGCCCAGGCACGGGCGCATGTGGTCCGAGACCTGGTGAGCGGCTCCCAGGTGACCTCCCCCGTCACGGTGAAGCGGGAACAGATCGGTATCGGCTCCATGCTCGCGGTTTCCGACGACGGCCGCTACGTGGCCTTCGACCCTCGGGAGGGGACCAAGGATCCCGGCCTGTTGATCGACGTGCGGACCGGAAAGACGCTCACGGTGAACGGCAAGTTCGAGCCGGTCGGCATCAGGAACGGCGTCGTCGCGCTGGTCCGGTACATCAAGACCGACCTGTGGCTGATGCCCGTCACGGGCGGGGGCTCGCCGGTGCGCTTCGACGGCGTGTTCATCATGTTCAGCGAGCTCGCCCCGGACGGCCGCACGGTGGCCGCCGTCGAGTTCAAGGACATGGGGAAGCGCAAGCTCACCCTTCTCGACGCCAAGAGCGGGCGGACCCTGCGGAAGGTCACCATCCGTGGCCTGCCGAAGGGCGGGGGCATCTTCGACACCTCCATCTGGCGGAGCGGGTCCGAGGTCACGATCGCCCACGAGATCAAGGGGGACGCCAGCACCTACGCGGTCGACGTCAACACCGGACAGGCCCGGCGGCTGGCCCGCTACACCGGGTTCGCGGAACCGACCCTGACCCTGCCCGGAGTCGCGGGCCGCTGACGGGACCGAGGCGCGGGACGTCCCCGCGTCGCGGCGGTCAGGGATGGGCCAGGACGAGGATGAAGTCCCCGGTCGGGTCGACGTACTGGCGGATCATCCCGAAACCGGCCGCGAGGAGCTCCCGCCGCAGCCCCTCCGGGCGGAACTTGGCGCTGATCTCGGTCCGCATTTCCTCTCCGGCCGCGAAGGAGATCCGCAGGCCGAGATCGCCGATCCGCACGCGCATGTCGTGGCTCGCGCGCAGCCGCATCTCGACCCACTCGTGCCGCGCGTCGTACAGCGCGACGTGCTCGAAGGCGTCCGGCTCGAAGTCGGCGTCCAGCTCCCTGTTGATCACGTGCAGGACGTTCCGGTTGAAGGCGGCGGTCACCCCGCTCACGTCGTCGTACGCCGCGACCAGCCGACGGGTGTCCTTGACCAGGTCCGCGCCGAGCAGGAAGGTGTCGCCGGGGCGGAGCGTGGCGCGCAGCTCCTTCAGGAACACCTCGCGCGCCGCCGGGGTCATGTTGCCGACGGTCCCGCCGAGGAAGGCCACCATCCGCCGTCCCGTACGGGGCAGCAGGCCCAGGTGCACCTCGAAGTCGGCGCAGATCGCGCGCACGGTCAGGCCCCGGTAGCGGGAGGCGAGCCGGTGCGCGGCCTCGCCCAGGGTGGCCGCGTCGACGTCCACCGGCGTGTACGCGCGCAGCGTCCCCGTCGCGGCGAGGGCGTCCAGCAGCAGGACGGTCTTCTCGCTGGTCCCGGAACCCAGCTCGACCAGGGTGTCCGCGCCGCCGCGCACGGCGATGTCGAGGGCCTCCCTGCGCAGGATGTCCAGCTCGCGGCGGGTGGGGTAGTACTCGGGCAGCCGGGTGATGCGGGAGAACAGCTCGCTGCCCGCCTCGTCGTAGAACCACTTGGGCGGTAGCCACTTCGGCGTCGACGTCAGCCCGGCGCGGACGTCGTGTTCGAGTGCCTGGCGAAGATGGTCGCGGCCGAGATGGTTGACCAGGCGGATGGCTGACTGGCTGACGGACACGGGGCCTCCCGGATGTGTGGGCCACGATCCCGTTCACCGGTCCGTGGCCGGGTGTTGTGCTTTCCCGCGTTCTCCTTCCTCCCGTTCCTCCCGGTTTTCCAGGTCACAGCGGCTGGACGCTCACCCCGTCGGGCGAGGCGAGGACCAGGGTGTGGTCCGGTACGGCCTGCCAGCCGGGCCGGTCGTCCAGCGGCTCGCTCGCCACGAGCACGCCGTCGCGCGGGTGGCCGTCGAGGCGCAGGAAGAGCGTGTCGCCCCAGGCGGTCGCGGCGATCGACGTACCGTCACAGGCGAGCAGGTTCAGGCGGGCGCGGGGATCCTTCAGCCCGGCGCGGGTGACGACCTCCGCCAGGGCCTCGCCGAGCGGATCGCCCACCCGCCGCCGGGCGAACACCGCGGCGGCGAGCCACGCGGAGTCACAGGAGCTCTCCGCGTCGTCGGCGAGCTCCCTGACCGCCTCCCGCGCGACGCGGCCGTTGTGGCTGAGCAGCCACGGCCCGTCGGCGAAGGGCGCGGTCGCGGTCTCCTCGATCGGCATCCCGGCGCTGGCCGACCGTACGGCGGCCAGCAGGCAGCTGGAACGGGCCGCCCGCGCGAGCCCCGGCAGGTTGGCGTCCGTCCAGGCGGGAATCGTCCGGCGGTAGCGGACCGGTTCCGCGCGGGCGTCGTCGTACCAGCCCATGCCGAAGCCGTCGGCGTTGATCGTGCCGTGGCGCTGCAGGCGCGGGGCGTGGGCCTGCCGGAGCAGGCCGTGGACCGGCTCGTGGAACAGCGAGGCGAGGGTACGGGGAGCACCCAGCCAGGACGCGTGGCGGCACATCTACCCTCGCTCCGCCGGGCGTCCCCGGGAGCGCCCCGGGGAGCGCTTCGGGGGATCCGGGGCGTGGCTGGGCGGGTGCTCCGTGGAGCCAGGGGAGCGTTCGGGAGAGCTTTTCGCGGAACCCGGGGAGTGTTCGGGGGAGGCCGAGCGGGCGCAGCGGAAGCCGGAGAAGATCTGCCTGCGGGCCGGGCGGTCCCAGTTCCTGAACGTGGTGCGGACCACGGCCGGGTCGGACGCCCAGGATCCGCCGCGCAGCACCCGGTAGCGGGAGCCGAAGAACACCTCGCTGTACTCGCGGTAGGGGAAGCTGCGGAAGCCGGGGTGGGGCAGGAACCACGAGCCGGTCCACTCCCACACGTCCCCGATCATCTGCTCGGCGCCGCAGGGACTCGCTCCCGGGGGGAAGGCGCCGAGCGGCGCGGGCCGTGCCGCCCGGTGCCCGAGGTTCGCAACGCCGGGGCCCGGGATGTCGTCGCCCCACGGGTACGTACGCGCCCGCCCGGCCTCGGCGTCCCAGCCGCACGCCTTCTCCCACTCGGCCTCGGTGGGCAGCCGCCGCCCCGCCCACCGGGCGTAGGCGTCGGCCTCGTACCAGCACACGTGCTGTACGGGTTCGTCCATGGGCACGGGCTCGGTCCTGCCGAAGCGGGTACGGCACCAGCCGTCGCCGTCCCTGGTCCAGAACAGCGGGGCGGAGGCGTGGCTCCGCTGCAGCCAGCGCAGGCCGTCCGGGGCCCACCAGCGGGGGTCGTCGTAGCCGCCGTCCTCGACGAAGTCCGCGTAGGCGCGGTTGCCGACGGGCAGCCTGTCGATCCAGTAGCCGGGCAGGTCGAGCCGGTGGGCGGGGCGCTCGTTGTCGTAGGCCCACGGCTGGGTGTCGGTGCCCATCATGAAGGGGCCCGCGGGGACGAACACCTCGCCGGAGCCCGGCGGCCCGCCGGGCGGCAGATCGCCGTCGCGGACCAGTCCCGGCCGTCCCGACAGCTGCAGGGTGGCGAGCATCGTCTCGTCGTGCTGATGCTCGTGCTGGATCACCAGGCCGAAGACGAAGCCGTCCCGCCGCAGGGGGTCGGTGTCCTCCAGGTCGACCGTGTCCAGGACGTCCAGCACCCGGCCGCGCACGCCCTCGATGTAGTGGCGCGCCTCCACCGGCCCCAGGATGGGCAGGGACGGGCGGTCCGCGCGCGGGTGCTTGAACGCGTCGTACAGGTCGTCGATCTCCGGGCGGAGCGGGGTGATCCCGCCGACCTCCCGCAGCACCCACAGCTCCTCGTAGTTGCCCACGTGGGCCAGATCCCACACCAGCGGGGACATCAGCGGCGAGTGCTGGGTGACCAGCAGGTCGTCCTCGGCGTCGGTGTAGGCCGTGGAGCGGTTCCGCGCGGCGGTCAGCTCGGCGGCGATCCGTTCCTTGAAGTCGCTCATCAGATACCTCCAGCGTGGAGACCCCGGCTCTTCCGAACCCGGGCTCCCGGATCCGGCCCCGACCTGGCTCCGACCTGGCCCCGATCCGGCCCCGGGTCGGTCGCGGGGCCGGTTATGGGCCTTGCGGGCCTTGCGGGCCTTGCGGGCCTTGTGGGAAGGACTCAGACGCGTCCTTCCTCGGCCAGCCAGTCCGGCAGGCGCTCTTCCCGCTCTCCCACCAGATCCAGCAGTGCGGCGGCCGGGGACCGCCCCGAGGACACGTGGCGGTCGGCGAACGCGGCCACCTCGCAGACCAGGGCCGGGCCCGCCCCCAGCCGGGGCAGCGCCGCCAGGGCGGCACGGAAACAGGCGTCGGCGGCCCTGCGCAACCGGGGCTCCGCCAGGCCGTGGAGCGCCGCCGCCGACCACATCCCCGCGCACGGCCCGGCCGCGGCCAGCGCCGCGTCGGCCGCGCGGTCATCCGTCACCAGGGCGTGGGTCACCGCCGCGCACACCGGCCAGGCCGCCGGGTGCTGGGCGTCGAGGTAGCGGATCTCCAGCCAGCCGCGCGGCCGTACGGGCGGGAAGAGCGTCGTGGCGTGGTAGCTCAGGTCCGCCAGGGTCGGCGGGTGTTCCGACGAGGTCAGCCGGTCGCGGAAGGTCGAGCCGTCGAGGACCGGGCGGTACGACTCCGCGCCGTCCCCGTCCTTGGTGGTGTCGCGCACGGCCATGAGACGGGCGTCGAGCAGATACTCCGCCCACGCGGCACCGGGGTCGTCACTCGCCGGGACGGCGGCCGTCCGCGTGCGGTCGAGCCGCTCCCACACCGCCTGGCGCCCCGACATCCACCCGCACGGCCGGCCCTCGCTGAGCGGCGAGTTCGCGAAGGCCGCCACGAGGACGGGCCCCAGCAGGTGGGCGCGTTCCCAGCGTGCCGCGGGCCGGTTACCCAGGTCCAGGTTGACCTGGATCGACGCCGTCGAGCACATCATCAGCGCCCCGTACGGCGTGCCGAGGAACCGCGCCATCACCTCGTACCTGGGCAGGCGCAGCTGCCGCCCGGCCGGTCGCAGCGGGTCGAGGCCCACCCCGCCCAGCACCAGTCCGGCGTCCCGCAGCGTACGGCGTACGGCGTTCACGTCCGCGGCGAGGAGGGCGATCGCGCCCGGCAGCGAGCCGGGCGGCCCCGAGAGTTCCAGCTGGCCCCCCGGTTCGAAGGTCACCAGGCTCCCGCCGGGCAGCGGGGGCAGGGCGTCTTTGATCCTGGCCATCGGGACCTGGCGGGCGGGATCCGTACGGTCGAAGACCAGGAACTCCAGCTCGATCCCCACCTGGTCACCGGGGGAGCCGAGAAAGCAGCGTCGCGCGAAGGTCTCCACATCCGAGGCGTCCCGGATCAGTGTGTCCTCGGTCGCCAGACCGGTCATCTCCATTCCCTTTCGCCTGGTATCCAGATGTGTACGGACTGATAGAGCCGTGAGGCGCCCAGGCGTTACAGCGAAACGCGAAGAACGGTGTTCCAGGAGGCGTCGAAGGGCGAGGCGCGGGTCCGGGGACGACGTTCCGGGAGGCGCCGAGGGGTGAGATGCGGGTCGGGGGACGGCGTTCCGGGAGATGGCGAGGCGTCGAGGTGGTAGGGGCACGGCCGGGGGAGGGCCGTTCCAGGAGGCGGTGAGGCGTGAGGGGCAGCGTTCCGGGAGGTGGCGGGGCGTGAGGGGCAGCGTTCCGGGAGGTGGCGGGGTGTGAGGGGCAGTGTTCCGGGAGGTGGCGGAGGCGCGGGTCTGGGGATGGTTGTTCTGGGAGGTGGTGGGGTGTGAGGGGCAGCGTTTTGGGAGGCGGCTGAGTCTCCAACCGGGCCTCAGGTGCGCCGCCGGTCGCGGAAGGCGGCCAGTAGCCGGTCACGCGTGCTCTCCGGCAGACCTCCCGGCCGCCGCGAGCCGGGGGTGGCGTCGGCGGTGTCCCCGGTCTCCCCGGTGCCCCCGGTCTCCGTGGCGTCGGGGGCGGTGGGGTCTGCGGGGTCGGCGGTCCGGGCCCGGTCGGTGGTCCCGGCGGTCCTGAGGCCGCCGAGGGCCTCGACGGTGGCGCGGAACTGGTCGAGATAGCGCGCGCAGCCCTCGCAGCCGCCCACGTGCTCCTCGAACCGGTGCCGTGCGGGCTCGTCGAGCGCACCCTCCATGAAGGCGGTGACGAGTTCCACCGCCTCCTCGCAGCTGAACCGCTTCACAATCCCGACCACCTCACCGTCCCGACAACCGGACCTGTCACACCACCCGCGCCATCCGCGCCGACCCGTGCCACTCGCGCCGACCTGCGGCCACCCGTGCCACTCGCGCCGACCCGCGACCACCCGCGTCGACTCGCGACCACCCGTGTCCCTCGCGCCGACCCGCGCTACGCCGGTCGTCTCGCCGTCTCGAAGTAGTCCTCCAGCCGCCCGCGTACGGCCGTGCGGGCCCGGTGCAGCAGGACGCGCTGGTTGGCCGCGGAGATCTCCAGGATCTCGCAGACCTCCTCGGAGGTGCACCCCTCGACGTCGCGGAGCGTGATCACGGTGCGCTGCCTGATCGGCAGCTCGGCCAGGGCGGCCGCGATCCGGCCGCGTACCTCGGCGGCGAGGACCTCGCTCTCCGGGGTTGGCCAGGCGGCCGGAAAATCTTTCCAATGTCCGGGAAAGGGGGCGTCCGTCCCCTGGAAAACCCCCTGGAACCCCGAGCGGTCGACGGTCTGGCTCTCCCGTTCGAAGACGCTGCTCCAGGGCACCGTGCGGTTCTCGCGCACGCCTCGCCTCCTGGCCGTGTTGATCAGGATCCGGTAGACCCAGGTCTTGACCGACGAGCGGCCCTCGAAGCCCTCGATGCCCCGGATCACCGCCAGCCAGGTGTCCTGTACGACCTCCTCCGCCGAGTCGTTGGTGGACACGTGCGCGCGGGCCAGCCACAGCATCCCCCGCGACCAGGTGTCCAGCAGCGCCGTGAACATCTCCTCGTCTCCGGCGCGCAGGGCCGCGACGACGACGTCGTCCGAGGGCAACGCGCCGTCCGTGAAGGACTCCACACCCGCCTCCTCCCGCTGGGCGTCCGGAGGACCCGCCGGTGCGCGGTCGGCGCGCTCGCGGGCCCTCGTGACGACGCGGTGCCCCGTTCGGCCGTCCGGTCGTCGCGGCGCCCTCTCGGTCGAGGGCGCCGCCGGGGGAATGGTGAGTCTGGGGGGAAATTCCCGTTCTGACCTGGTTCGACACCTTTTCGTCCATCATCCCGGCCTCCCGGACCCGGACCGGGTGATCGCCGGTAAGCCCTCACTTGCAAGATCCAAGTTGGATCCAAGCCCGCTGCAAGATCACGTTGTCAGGCTCGGGAAGCGCAGGGAAATTCCGTGACACGAGAAACGAGGTTGAGGCGATGACCATCCGTATCGACGATCTGCGGGACGCCGCCGAGCTGTCCGACGACGCGCTGGACACCGTCATCGGCGGACGCGAGCCGATGACTCCGCCCAGTCCCAGGGTGTGCACCTCCATCAACAACGGCCAGCCGGACCGGTGCTACGACTTCTGATCGGCCAAGGGCGGCACCCGCGCGGGTGCCGCCCGTTTTCCCTGGAGAACCCGGTGATCCTGATACTCAGTGAGAAGAGCGACCTGGGAGTCGGCCTCGTCCTGCCCAAGCTCGTCGAGCGCGGCATCGAGGTGTACTGGTGGGACCCCGGCGACTACCCCGCCGCCGCCCGGATCACCTCCCGGCTGGTCGGCGGGACGTGGCGGCACACGCTGGTGACCGACGACGCGGAGATCGACTCCTCGGACGTCAGCACCGTCTGGGTGCGCCGCCCCCGGCGGCCACGGGCGGCGCCGACCGTCGAGGACCCCGGCTACCGCGACTTCGTGGAGAAGATCGGCCACATCTACCTCTCCGGCTGGGAGGAGACGCTCGACGCCCGCTGGTTTCCCGCCCGCCCGGGTGTCCTGCTGCGTACCCAGAACAAGCTGGTCAACCTCGCGGCCGGGGCCAGGCTCGGCTTCACCGTGCCCGAGACCACCTTCACCAACGACCCCGAGGGGCTGGCCGAGGCGTGGGAGGAGAGGGAGGGCCGGCTCATCGCCAAGGAGGTCGAGTTCGTGCCGTACGAGGTCGACGGGAGGGGTCACAGCTTCTACACCACGCCGCTCACCCGGCGGCACCTCACCGGCCGCCACCGCCTGGCGCACGCCCCCGTGATCCTCCAGCCGAGGATCGAGAAGGCCGTGGAACTGCGGATCACCGTCGTGGGCGAGCGGGTGTTCACCGCGGAGATCCACTCCCAGGGGTCGCGGATGACCCGCGAGGACTTCCGCCACTACGAAGGCAACTTCACCGAGTACGCCGTCCGCGACCTGCCCGAGGACGTGGAACGGCGCTGCGTCGAGCTGGTCGGGTCGCTGGGCCTGGCCTTCGGCTGCATCGATGTGATCGTCACCCCGGAAGGCGAGTACGTGTACCTGGAACTCAACCCCAACGGTCAGTGGGGGTGGCTGGAGGAGTTCACCGACCTGCGCATCTCCGACGCGGTCGCCGACTGGCTGGCCGCCGGAGAGCGCCCGGCCGCCCGGGAGGTGCCCGCGTGACCGGCTACCCGGAGACGCTCGCCTCGGCCGTCGAGCTGCTGCGCGGGCTGCCGCGCCACCGCGACGCCGTACCCGCCGCGCGCACGACCGTGGCCGCCTGGCGCGCCGCCAATCCGGCCTCCCGCGCCCAGCTCGTCGTGGACGTGCGGCCGGGCACGCCGATGGTCGACTACGACCTGCTCGTCGACCACCCGGACGGCGGCACCGTCGCGGTCACCGCGTCCGTCGAGGACGGCGTCCCGTGGACGATCGACCACTCCGCGCACTGGGCGGCGAGCAAGGTGCTGAGCGTGGACGGCCAGGAGCTGTCGGTGCAGACGGCCCTGCTCACGATGCGGGCGTACGGTGAGCGCGACCGGACCCTGCACGACGACCTGATCGACCACTGCCTCCTCACGCTGGAGACCTGGGACGAGGAGGCGCCGTCCGAGGAGGAGCTGCAGCGGGCGTCCGACGACTTCCGGCGGCGGCGCGGGCTGCACAGCCGCGCCGACATGCTGCGATGGCTGCAGGAGGTCGGCCTGACCTCCCAGGCGTACCAGAACCACCTGTACTCCCTGGCCAGGACGAGACGGTTCAGGATCCGCAAGGAGGCCGAGTCGGCCAGGGCCTACTTCGAGGAGCACGCCGCGGACTTCGACCGGGTGTCGGCCACGTGGGCGGTCGGCCCCGAGTCCGGGCTCGGCGTCCTGGCCGGTGAGGGCGACCCCTTCGCGGCGCTGGCCGCCGCGGTGGCGCGTCCCTCCGGGGAGCTGACCGTACAGGTGGCCGAGCGGGCCGCGGCCGAGCTGCCCGCGCCGCTGCGCGACGCCGCCGAGGGCGTGGCGGTCGGTCCCGTGCCGTACCGGGAGACCTTCCTCTTCGGCGCCGTACGCCACCGACGCCCGGCCAGCCCCGACGCGGCGACGCTCGCCGCGGCGGGGCGGGCCGCGTTCTCCGCCTTCATGGCCGGACGGCGGGCCGAGGCGAAGATCGAGTGGTACTGGCTCTGAGCACGGCGCCCCATGTTTTCCGGGAAGTCAGCCGGTCCCGAAAGGGTGACCGGCGGGGAGGAGCCCCAGAACGCCTTCCAGACCGGGCGCCTCCGGCCAGTCCACGGTCCCTCCGACGCCGGAAAGCCCGGAGCCGGACTCGGGAAGCCCAGGGACGGAGGAGAGGCCGAGGACCGCGCAGGCCAGCCAGTGCTCGCCCGGCCCGTGCTCGCCGCGCAGCGTGGGGATGACCGTACGCGGCACGATGACGTTCGTCCCCGGCAGGGGACGGACCAGTTCCCCGGTCCTTACCGCCCCGGGGGGCCCGCCGAGGTCCTCGATCACGCACAGCCCGGCCGGGGAGTCGAGGCGGGCGTGGCCGGGACCCTCGGCGACGCGGTGCGCGACGGGATCACGGTCGACCGCGAACGCCCCCTCGGCCGACAGCAGCTCCCGCCCCGACCGTACGCGGTGCACCCGCACGTGCCACGGGGAGCGGGCGAGCAGCCAGGTGTCGATCTCCACGTCCGGCCACGGCGCCCACCGGGCGTGGAGCAGGCCGTCGCGCGCCGAGAAGTCCCAGGGCACCTCGCAGGGCCGCCAGTGCGTCCCGTCGTCGCTCAGGGCCAGGGTGCTGTCGAAGGCGCCCTGCTCCAGCCCCCACGAACCGGCGGGCACGCTGAACCCGAAGGACGTGGAGTAGGCGAACTTGGCGTACTTCGCCGCGCCGTGCCGCACCCACGTGTGGTGCTGCCCCGCGCTCAGCATGACGACCTGCCGTCCCTCCTCGCACCGCATCAGCGCGACACCGGCCTCGGGCTGGACGCCGGTCTCCGGCAGCTCCCGCGCGGGCTCCTCGCCCGCCGCCCAGAAGGGATGACCGTCGGCGAGCGCCAGCGGCAGGAACGCCTTCAGCGCCCAGTACGGGGAGCCTGGGGCGTTGTACTGCTCGGCCAGGGCGGGCTGGGCGTAGCCGTACCCGAGGGTCAGCAGGCCCGAGGAGTCGCGGACCGGCCGCCGCAGCCACCAGCGCAGGTGCCGCATCAGGTGGCCTCGCACCTCTCCCCACGGCAGGGCCTCGACCCCGGCGAAGCCCAGGGCGCCCCAGAAGGCCCCCTGCGCGAAGCGGTAGGTCATGCTCCGGCCGAAGGGCACGGCGGCCCCGTCCGAGGTGAACCAGTGCTGGAAGTCGAGCGCGAACGCCGCCGCCCGCCCGCGCAGGCGCTCCGCCCGGCCGGAATCGCGGTCGCCGGACAGGGCGGCGTAGATCAGGCCGTAGAAGTGCATCGCGAAGGGGACGTAGTAGTCGCGCTGCGCGGTGGGGCCGTCGCCGTACCAGCCGCCGCCCAGGGCGAAGGACTCCAGGCGCTCCAGCCGGGCGAGGTTGGGGGCCGGGTCGAAGCGCACCCCGACCCGGTCCAGCCCGAGCCCCACCAGTACGGGGAAGAACCGCCAGTTGTTGTCGACGGTCTCGCGGGTCATCGCGTGGAGCAGCCAGGCCGCGAGGTTGTCCCGCTCCGCGCCGCTCAGCGGGTCCCACACGACCTCGGGCGCGAGGGCGAGCGCCAGGCCGATCGCGGCGGTCTCCACCAGCCGCTGGTCGACGTCGGTCGCCGCCCCCCAGAACTCCCCGTGCCCGGGGTCGGTCCCGGAGGCCAGCCCCCGCCGCCACAGCTCCCAGTGCTCGAAGGACCCGCCTCCGGCCGCCAGCGGGGCCAGCCCCCACAGCGGGCGGGCGAACGCCTCCAGCTCGGCGGCCTCGTCGCCGTAGTGGGCCGCGTTCGCCCCGAGCCGCAGGCGCGCCCGCCCGGGGCTGAAGCGGGGGACCAGCGGCTCGGCCAGCTCGGTCACGAGCCGGCGCATGTCCTCGCGGTCGCGCATCACTCCGCCCGTACCTCGCGGGTCCTCGCGGTCGCGCGTCGCCCCGCCCACGTCCTGCGGAGAGGTCAACTCTTGAGCCCGGTGAACGCGATCCCCTGCATGATGCGGCGCTGGAAGATCAGCAGCACCACGATGACCGGGACGACCGCCAGGGTCGCGCCCGCCATGATGTAGTACGACCGTCCGGACTCGCTGCTGGCCAGCTGCTGCAGGGCCAGCGGCAGCGTGTAGAGCTCGGGGTCGTTGAGCACCACCAGCGGCCAGACCAGGTCGTTCCAGTGGAAGATGAAGCTGGTGATCGTCACGACCGCCAGCACCGGCTTCGACAGCGGGATGATGATGCGCCAGAAGATCTGCATCCGCCCCGCGCCGTCGATGCGCGCCGCCTCCTCCAGTTCGGAGGGCAGCGACATGAAGAACTGGCGCAGCAGGAAGATGTCCAGCACCGAGGCCACGTTGGGCAGGATCAGCCCCCACCCGGAGTCGAACATGCCGAGCGCCTGGGTGACGTGGATGCGCGGCACCAGCAGCGTGATCGTGGGGACCATCATGCCCGCGAGCAGGACGACGAACAGCTTGTCCCTGCCGGGGAAGGGGATCCTGGCGAAGGCGTAGGCGGCCAGCGCGTCCACGAGGAGCTTGGCCGGTACCAGGATCAGGCAGACCCAGACGCTGTTGACGAACGCCTGGCCCAGCCCGCTGACCTGAAGGACGTGGTCGTAGTTCTCCAGGGTGGGGGAGAACTCGCCGGTCTTGCGGTCGAGCGGCAGCAGGCTGGGCACCTTGGTGTAGACGTCCGAGCCGTGCTTGAACGAGGTCGCCAGCATCCACAGGAACGGGACGACCGACACCAGGGCCAGCAGCACCAGCGCGATGTAGATGGGCGCGAGCCGTACTTTCCTCGCGGCCTTCACGACGCCTCCTGCTTGACGAACTTGAACTGCAGCGCAGTAATGATCATGATGAAGACGAATAGGATGAACGACATCGCGCAGGCCGCGCCCATCGCGTCGTAACGGAACGCGAACAGGTACAGGTGCAGGACGTAGGTCAGGCCCGCCTGCTCGGGGCCGCCGGTGACGCTCCTGCCGCCGCCGCCCGAGAAGATCACGTACACC
Organism: Streptosporangium sp. H13245; assembly: GCF_055690525.1. Lineage (NCBI taxonomy): Bacteria > Bacillati > Actinomycetota > Actinomycetes > Streptosporangiales > Streptosporangiaceae > Streptosporangium > Streptosporangium sp. H13245. The sequence goes on from NZ_JBSZKT010000049.1 coordinate 45,988, forward strand.
AGGCCGAAGACCTGGAGCGCCGCGATCACGCCGGTGACCAGCAGGTAGAAGGTGGTGGGCCGCAGCATCGGCACGACGATCTTCCAGAACCGCTGGACGGGCCCCGCGCCGTCGATGATCGCGGCCTCGCGGATCGAGTCGGGGATGCCCTTCAGTCCGGCGAGATAGATGATCATCGAGATGCCGCACTGCCAGGCGGCGATGAACGACAGCGCCGGGATGACCAGGTCGGGGGTGTTCAGCCAGTTCTGCGGCGGGATGCCGACGATGCCGATCAGGGTGTTGACCAGGCCGTACTGCGGGTCGTAGAGCCATCGCCAGATGGCGCCCACGGCCGCCTCGGCGGTCACGACCGGCAGGAACAGCAGCAGCCGGAACAGGTTGGACCCCCGGCGGATCGCGTTGATCAGCAGCGCCTGGACGAGCGCGGTGCCCAGCGTGAGCGGCACGGCGATCAGCGTGTACTGCAGGGTGACCTGGACCGACTTCCAGAAGTGCGGATACTTCACGTCGTCGAACAGCAGGTCGGTGTAGTTGGCCAGGCCCACCCAGTTCGGCGCCGTCCGCAGGTTCCAGTCGGTGAAGCTGTAGTAGAGGGCGGCCAGTGCGGGATAGAGCAGGAAGATGACGAAGTAGATCACCGCGGGGGCGATCAGAAGCCACCCGATGACGTGGTCGCGTCGCCCGAAACCCGGGCGACGGCGTCGCCGCCCGGGAGGAGGCGTCACGGCGGGCTTGTCAGCCAGCACCGGAGATGCCACGTTTGCCTCGCTTTCGCGTTAGCCGTTCCACTTGAGCAGCGCACGCGTCTTGTCCGCGGCCTCGGTCAGCGCCTGCTGGGAGGTGACCTTGCCGCTCAGCGCGGCCTCAAGGGCGGGTGCGATGATCTCGTCGTTGATCTGGATCCACTCCGGCAGGGCGGGCCTGGCCTGGGCGACCTTGAGCTGCTCCAGGAACGCCGCCTGGTCGGGGCCGAACGTGGCCGCGTCCCGCTCGGCCGCCTCGATGTTGGTCGGGAAGCCGCCCAGCGCCTGTGCGAGCGTGGTGTTGTTCTGGGCGTTCGTCAGGTAGGTCAGCCACTTCCACGCCAGCTCGGCGTTCTTGCCCTTGCTGAAGACCACCGCGTTCTCGCCGCCGATGTTGCCGGAGGGCTCGGTCTTGTACGGCAGCGGGGCGGTGGTGAACTCCAGGTCGGGGAAGTCGGCCTTGATCGTGGCCACGTCCCAGGGACCGGAGATCATCATTCCGGCCAGGCCGTTCTCGAAGGGCTTGTCCGAGTCGGTGATCTGGCGGGGCGACGAGGGCAGCAGGTCGACCCAGAGCTGGAGCGCGTCGACTCCGGGCTGCTGGTCGAACAGGATCTTCTTGTTCTTCTCGTCGACGAGGGAGCCTCCGGCGCCGCCGAGGAAGCCCGGCCACATCCAGCCGCCGTAGCCGTCACCCTTCGGCACCACCATGCCCGCGATCTTCGGGTCGGCCTGGTGGACCTTCGCGGCCGTCGCCTTGAGCTCGTCCCAGGTCTTGGGAGGCGTCGGCACCAGCTTCTTGTTGTAGAAGAGCGCCACCGCGGTGTGGTCGAGCGGCAGCCCGTAGAGCTTGTCGTTCACCTTGTTGGTGTTGAGGGCGCCCTCGTAGTAGATCTTCTCGTCGACCGTACCGGCGGGCACCTCCTTGATGGTGCCGTCCAGCGCGTACCTGGCCACCAGCGGCTGGTCCAGGATGCCGACGTCGGGGACGGTCCCGGCGGCGACGGCGCTGCCCAGCTTGGTGTTGTAGTCGTCCTTGGGGATCTTGACGATTTTTACGGTGACGTTGTTGGCCTTCTCGAAGTCGGTACGCAGCTTCTCGACGACCTCCCCCGCCTGCGGGGTGCGGTCCTGGAACATCCAGTAGGTCAGTGTCGTGGCCTCCGAGGCCGTCCCGTTGTCGCCGCCGCAGGCGACGAGTCCGGCGAGCAGTGCCATACCGGCCGCAGCCCCTGTGACTCTCCTGATCATTTCTTCCTCCTGATGGGGGGTGCAACGGACGATAATGTAAGATGTGAAAAAAGTTCAGTCCCCTTAAGAAACGCTTTGGTAACACGGAGGAAAGACGGACGTCGGTCACCCGTGGGACGGGGGCCATCCGGAGGTCAGGGGTCGGACGAATATCTTCAGATCTTCAACTACCATGTGCCCTGACATGGGGAGGTAGGCCATCGTGAGGCCCGAGCGCAGGACGGTCCGCGACGTGCGCAAGGGCAACCGGGCCATGCTGCTGCGAACCCTCTACTTCAGCGGCCCCGCGACCCGCAACGAGCTGACCAGGCTCACCGGCCTCAGCGCCGCCACGGTGAGCAGCATGACGGGCGACCTCCTCACCGAGAACATCGTCGTCGAGGCCGGACAGGCCGAGTCCGACGGCGGACGCCCCCGCGCCATCCTCCGCGTCAACCCCGTGTACGGCTACGTGATCGGCGTCGACGTCGCCGAGACCCACGTACGCGTCGAGCTGTTCGACCTCGAGATGAACGAGAGGGCGAGGGTCGAGTACGCCCTGCGCCCCGCCGGGCACCAGATCGAGCTCGTGGTGCGCCACATCCTCGCCGGGATCGAGGTCGTCCTCGACGACGCGGGCGTTCCCGCCGCCCAGGCCCTCGGGGTGGGCGTGGGCGTCCCCGGCATCGTCGAGGGCGGTCCCGACGCGCTCATCCACACCAGGACCTTCGGCTGGGACGGGGTTCCCCTGGGAGCGCTCCTACGCGCGGGCACCACGCTCCCGCTGTTCGTCGAGAACGGCGCCAAGGCGCTGGGCCGCGCCGAGCTGTGGGCCGACCCCCGCCGGGGCGGCGACCCGGGCCGCGACGGCGCGGGTGGTCTTGGCGGCCCGGGGCACGGTCCCACCGGGGCGGTGACCGGCTCCGGCGGGCCGGGACGCGGGTCCGGTGACGCGGTGATCGTGCTGATCGGCTCGGGTGTCGGGGCCGCCATCGTCTCCGACAGCGTGACCTTCCGGGGCGTGAGCAGCAGCGCGGGGGAGTGGGGCCACACCAAGATCGTGGTCAATGGTCGGACCTGTCGGTGCGGCGCGCGCGGCTGCCTGGAGGCCTACATCGGGGCCGAGGGCGTCCTCGACCGCGCCGGGGTGCCCACCCGGACGACCGACTGGCAGGCCGAGTTGGCCGCCCTGGTGGAGTCCAGGTCACCGGTGATCACCCAGACCGTCACCTACCTGGGCGTCGGCCTGTCCAACCTGATCAACCTCATCAACCCCGAGCGGATCGTCATCGGCGGCTGGCTCGGGCTCCTGCTCGGCAGGCACCTGCTCGACGACATCCGCGCCGCGTCGGCGGAGAACTCCCTGTCCCAGCCGTACGCGGCGACCTCCATCGTGCTGGGCCGCCTCGGCCCCGACGCCGTGGCCCACGGGGCCGCCACCCTCGTCCTGGACGAGTTCCTGAACTCCCACCCCTCCGCGCGGATCCCCGCCTCCCGCTGACCGGAGCCTCCGCCCGCGCCTTTGGCCGGGGGAGGGTTCGTCCGGCCCGGCCGCCGGGACCCGGGAGGGAAAGGCCGGGGTGACACGGGGTGGGTGCCTGTTAGATCCTATTTGCCCAGGTGAGAGCCTTAAAGTATGAGATATTCAGACAGGGGCGGTGGGCTGTCCGCGCAGGAGCGGGCCAGGCGCGAGAGGCTGCGGTTCCGGGCCGCTGACATGTTCGCGGGGGAGATCGCGCCCGCGCGGGTGGCCCGCCTGCTGGGAATCACCCGGAAGTCCGCCTACGAGTGGTACGCGCTCTGGAGGCGGGGCGGCAAGGAGGCACTGGTCTCCAAGGGAACCGGCAGCGGCCGCAAGCTCACCGACGAGCAGCTGGCACGGCTGGAGGCGGCCCTGGCGGAGGGGGCCGCCGCCCACGGCTGGGACGACAGCCACTGGACCGCCGCGCGCGTCGCCGTGCTGATCGCGGAGAGGTTCCAGGTGTCCTACACGGCGCGCGGGGTGGCCTATCTCCTGGACCGGCTGGGCTGGACCGGCCGTTTCCAGCTGCCGGTGCGCCGGGCCGCGCGGCGGACCGTACGGCCGGGGGGCGGATCCCCGAAGGGAGCGGGATCGTGAGCTCCACTCCGGTGTAACCTCCGCGTTTCCTTCCGGGAAATGATCCCGGACCAAGGCTTTGTCTTTTCTGGGGCGAAGACCGTTATGGCTCTGAACTAGCGTCTTACGTGACGTCGATTCAGCATATTCCTGGAAATCTGGTCGGCGCCCTGCAAATCCTGGCGGCATGCCGGGTTCAATCATCAGACACGGAGTGATCTTTCATGTTCAAGCAGGCTCTCGCCGCCGGAATCCTGGCGGCCTCCACCCTGGTAGTCGGCATGGCGGTGTCGGCCCAGCCCGCCGGGGCAAGCGCGGTAACCCAGCAGGTCTCGGTGGTCGCCGGAAGCAGCAACTTCGACCCCTTCAACCCGTACGGCTTCTACCCCCGCTACTCGCCCTTCGGTCTCTACAACAATTACGTGCCTTTCGGCTTCCAGTCGTACTACCGTCCCTATGTCTTCCACACCTACTGGTAAGCCAGGAAACGGTAGAAAACGGTAATGGGTGAGGTGCGACGGCGCCGGGCGTGGTCACCGCGCCCGGCGCCGTTCGCCGTCACGGCGCCGGTGGCGCCGCCCGCCCGAGCCCGGCCGGACGATCCGGCCTGGCCCGCCGCCGTCCGTACGGGGTCCGGCCGAACGGTTTGAAGACCGAGAGCACCACGTTGAGCAGGTAGAGGAACAGCGCGACGCTCGGCGCGATGACCAGGACGCGGTCCACGCCGTCGAGATCCAGGGAGAGCAGCTCCGACGGGAGGACTCCCGACACCTTGGCGGCGGCCGTCTCGATGTGCGGGCGCAGCGCGAGAACGGACGCGGTGACCGCGGCCAGCGTGGTCACCAGCTTGATCAGCACCCAGTGATACCTGACGAGTCCCCACGGCGTCCCCAGGCAGAGCAGCACGCCGGTCAGCAGCGCGCCGAGGCTCACCGGGACGATCAGCGTGTCACCGAAGACGTCCATGGCCAGGTAGGAGGCCCGCAGCAGCTCGGGACTCCCGGTCGTCAGGGCGGTGATCCCGAGGCTGAGCAGTCCCAGGTCGAGCCCGAGCCAGCCGACCGAGACCGCCACGTGCAGGGTCAGGACGGCCTTGCGGACCGGGGGCGACATGACGACCACCGGGCGGCGGGCGGCGGGGGCTGTGCTGTCGGTACGGTCGGTGGAGGGGGCGGTCGGGGGCATGGGCGCCTTCCGGGCACGTGCCGCGCCACCCACCGGCCTCCGCGACGCGGGCCGTCACGGGCCCGGGATGTGGGGAGGACCGGCGAAACGGCCCGGCGGGAGCTTTCCTGCCCCGGACCGTCGTCAGCGTCGAGAAGGCCGTCGCCAAGGGCTGGTACCCGGCCGAGGA
>NZ_JBSZKT010000050.1:0-50896 GCF_055690525.1 Streptosporangium sp. H13245
CGTTGTCGTTCCAGACGTAGAAGTCACCGAACGGCCCCTCGGGGTCGTGGCGGGAGGCCTGGAACCACGGGTGCTGGTCACTGGTGTGGTTGAGGGGCAGGACCATGACGATCCGCATGTCTCGCTTGTGAACCTCGTCGACCAGCTTCACGAAGTCCCCGATGTCGCCGAAGCCGGGAAGGATCTTCATGAAGTCGGCGATGTCGTGACCGCCGTCACGAAGGGGTGACTCAAGGATCGGGTGCAGCATCAGGCAGTCGACGCCCAGCCACTGGAGATAGTCCAGTCTCTGGATGAGACCTCGGAGGTCGCCGACCCCGTCGCCGTTCGAGTCACTGAACGAGCCGACGAGCACCTCGTAGAAAATGGACCTCCTGTGCCACTGCGGGTCGCCTGGCCGGTCCTCGTCGGCGATGTGGGCCGGGCGCGGGCCCTGAACCGTCCTGGGGACCGGCGAAGGCTCCGGGGACACGGCCGCGGTCCGGGGGACCTGCGTGCCCTCCCACAACCGCTGGAACTCCTCGACGGCGCCGCCGATCGCCCTGACGACGAGCTGGAGGTGGGGCCACGTCGGCGGTTCTTCGCAGCGCAGCACCTCGCCCACCGTGTCGCGGCCCACCGCTCCTTCCGTACGCCTGGAGATCTCCCGGACGCTCGGCTCCCCGTGGCTCCGGTGGAGCTCCCGCAGCCGGGACTGGAGCCTGTCCAGGGCGGCCTCGGGGTCCCTGTCCGGCGCCGCCGAGAGGCGATCCGCCAGGGCCCGGTAGGGACCGCCGAGCTTGGCCAGGACGGTCGCGGCGACATGGGCGAAGGGCCGGTCGCCGTCACCCGGGGCGGGAAGCGGGGCACCTTCGGGATCCGCGAGCATCGCGGCGAAGTCGAAGGAGTGCCCGAGGCGGTCGGCGACGAATCCGCTGCTCCTCCGCAGCACGGTGATCAGCTCGTCTCGCGACAGGTGGTCGTTCAACGCGTCGCGGACCCCGGGCGGGAAGTCGTACGGGAGGGTCTCCACGTCGTGGTCCCGGTCCGGTGTCCCAACGGGGCGGAGCAGGCCGCTGAGGAGCACCTCGGCGAGGTGGGCGGTGTCGGAGAGGGGCAGCATGGTCTGCTGGATGAGGAGCATCACGGGGAGGTTGAGCCAGGACGCGGAGAGGTAGCAGGCGAGCCGGAAGGCGGTCGGCGAGGCCGCGGCCCGGAACCGGCGGACCGTCTCGGCCCCGTCGACCTCCGCCGGAAGTCGTTCGGCCACCTCTCCGGGCACCGGGTCGGCGGAGAGCAGGGCCGCCTGGTGCCTCCGCGGCCCTCCGGCGACGAGCCGCGCCCATGGCGAAAGCCAGCGGCTCGACATCTCCAGGACGGGAACGGGGATCCCGCCGGTGGCACGGCCGCCCCCCGCCCCCAGGATCCGGTAGTCCCACAGGTCGTTGGCCAGGCCGGGCGCGGAGGAGTGGAGGGAGGCGGGCACGACCCTCAGTCCCGCGCTGTTCCACATGCGCTGCGGAATCACGGTGATGACCGCCATCGAGGCGCTCTCACCCCATCGGCTCAGCGCCTGGTTCATTCTCCCGTCTCGCCACTTGCGGCCGATCCCGTCGGTGACCACGAGGATGATCTGGCGGAGCGCCGGGTTCAGCAGGGTTTCCGGCTCCCGGGACGCCCCCGCGGCATGGCTGCTCAGCGCCCGGGGTCTGACGGTGAGCGGCGAACGCGGATCGTCGGAGCCGTCGAGCGCGAAGATCTGGACCCGGCGGAACGCGCCGAGACGTTCGGCGAGCTTCTGCAGGTCGACGATCGTGCGTCGCCATACGGCCATGGAGGGGCACGCGTCGACGACGATGGTCAGGTCGAGCCAGGGGACGGGCGCGGGCCGCAGCACGGGTATCCAGATCCCCTCCTCGGCGATCTGCCTGGCCGTGGCCTCCTCGTCGACGAGGAAGGAGGTGGAGGAGGGGACCCGGCGCTTCAGCGGCGCCAGCGCTCGGGCCAGCCGGTGCTGGTGGCGTAGCGCCGGGACCGCGGGGCTTCGCGCGGGCACCCCCCGGATCCGGTTCCCGGCGTCCCCTCCGGCACCGGAGGCGTAGAACGCGGTCGCGGCCGATTGGTCGGCGGGGAGAAGCCGCCTGGAATCCGGGTCGTCCGCCTCGGCGGCTCCCTGCCCGTCGGCGGGGAACGGCCCGGATCCGGGGCCGGTCCCCGGCCGGTCCGGCCGCTCGGCGTCCATCCGCCGTCCGGGACGGGGCATGCCCGCGACGGGCTGGGACTCGTGCCGGTACGTGCCGGACCCATCCTGGTCGGGGACGGTCACATGAGGCGCGAGCCACAGGATGTCACGTAGTTCCCGCAGGTCAGGGGTGATACCGGCCGTTTCGAGCACCATGAGGAGGTGGCCGGCGGAGTCTCGGTTCATTCCGTGCCGATGCTCGTGAGAGGCCGCATCACCGCGGTCGCTATCTCGTTGAGCAGGGCGGTGTCCTCGGCGGACCGGCCCTCGTGCCTGCTGCCGGAACCGGCGAGATAGACGGCGTTGAGAAGCTGGTCGGTGGTGACCATCTCGCCGCGCCTTCTCCGCTCCAGGAACCTCTCGATGTGCTGCCCGGCTGCCGCGGCGGCGTCGTGGCCCAGATGGGAGACCAGTATCGCGGTGAGCTGCTCGACGTCGGGCGGCTGCAGGTGCAGATGGAGACAACGACGCAGGAACGCCGGTGGAAACTCCCGCTCGCCGTTGCTGGTGAGGACGACGAACGGGAAGGCGAGACACCGGACCCGTCCGCGGTGGACCTCGGTGTGGCCGTCGGGGTCCGCGGTCATCACCTTCACGTCGGCGGCCTCGTCGGGGAGCCGCACGAGTTCGTCGATCTCGTACTCGCCCTCCTCGAACACGTTGAGCAGGTCATTGGGAAGATCTATATCGCTTTTGTCGATCTCGTCGATGAGCAGGACGCGCGGCTTCGCGTACGGCAGCAGAGCGGTGCCCAGCGGCCCCAGACGCAGGTGACGGCCGATGTCGTCGGCCAGTGACGACTCCCGGCCGTTCGAGGACGAGCCGGGTCCTTCGGACGGAGGGTTCCGGTCACGGAGCTGCCTCAGGTTCTCCTCACGGAGCCGTCCGATCGGGTCGTAGCGGTACAGACCTTCCCGCAGGGTGGACCTGGTCGTGATCGGCCAGCGCAGCACCGGCCCCAGCTGGAGTTCCTTGGCCACGGCGGAGGCCAGGGTGGACTTGCCGATCCCCGGGGACCCCGTGACGAGGAGAGGGCGGCGCAGGAAGAGCGCCGCGTTGATCATCTGGATTTCCGACAGCCTCGGCGCGGGTTGTACGCCCCTGCCGAGCCGCCGGACGAGACCGGGATCGTCGGGAGCGCCGGAGGGTACCGGATTGGGCTCCGAGGAGCCACCGTCGAACGCGCGCCAGTTCGGGGGTGCGGGAAGACGCTCGATTCCGTCGTGCGGAACCCCGGTTCCGGTGTAAATGGGCCAGGCGCTCATGACGTGAACCCTTTCGTTCTGGGAGGAAGGAAGTCCAGCTCCGGCGGAACGCGCTCCGGGTCGTCCCACAGCAGGACGAGATCCCGGCCGGGATGGTCAGCCGCGGCCTTCGGATAATCGGCGGCGAGGCGCTGATGGCGAACCACGTCCGGCAGGTCACGAAGGGACCGGTTGCGCAGTATCTTCTCAAGCGCCTCCCGGCGGGACTCCCGGACGCCGCCGCGCCGATGCCAGAGGAGAACCGGAGTGCCGGCGCTGAACGCCGCCCGCAGGATGTGACTCCTGTGTACGCCCACGGCTTTCTCGTGGACCAGCGCGGTGCACACGGACAGGGTCGGCGAGGCCGGGTCGAAGGATTCGTCGTCGAAGGCGTCGCCTATCCAGCGGATCGCCTTCTCGTTGTAGGTCGCGCATTTCGCCAGTTCTTCCCACTTGGCGTGCCACGGCTTGCGCCACGCGGGATCGGCGAGCCTGTCCAGAGGTCGTACGACGACCGGAAACACGACCCCGATCTCCTGGGAGGTCCCGTCGAGGCAAACGGCGATCTTCTCTACTTCTTCGTCGAGCATGTCCTCCGGGACGAGAAACTCCACGACGGGAGCCACTCCGTCCGAGGTGAAACCCAGCTCGTCCACGAGTTGTTTGACGGCGTCCGCCAGTTGCTCCCAGGTCCAGGGCTCCTCGGTGCTGACTATCTTCCGGCCGACACGGCCGCTGTAAATCCAGGCCGTGACCTGGTAGCCGTCCCCCAGCAAATCGTGTTCCAGCCGCAGGACGAGGGAGACCCGGTGCAGTCTTCCTTCTATTTCCCTGAGTTCGGCCATGTCGACGTTGTAGCGCGGTGCGACCTCGTCGATCCATTCCCGGATCCGGTCCTCGGTCACGGTGTCGGATTCGGCCGCCATGCGTACCAGGAATTCAAACAGGGGCATGGGCTCCACGGGTCCGCGCAGCACCTGGACCACCGACATCAGGTCGTCGGGGCAGGAGGGCGGCCTGACTTTCATGATGCGACGTACGGCCTCCTGGTAGATCGCCCGTATGTTGGCCGGGGCCGGCGCGCCGTCCAGGATCCTCTTGAGCCGTTTGTATTCGTCGAAGTCGAGGATCAGGCCCGGCGTCGCCATGATCGAGAGCTTTTCCGGGAATATGCCCTGCCTGCGGTCCACCAGTTTCCCGGTCACCGCCCCGTGATAGGTCCCGCCGGAGAACTCGATGTCGTCGCGGTCAGCGCCGCTCATCGGGCTCTCGCCGTGGAGAGTCGGCGGGAGGAGTCGTCGATTTCCCCGTTACCGGCCCGTGATAGGTGCCGCCGGAGAACTCGATGTGATCACCGGCGTAGGTGGAGGTGTTGTGTTCCGCTGGAGCGGCGTCGCGTCCGGCGGGTTTCAGCGGTGAGTCCGACGGCGAATTCGCTGGTAGCGAGGCATCCGCCGGAACATTCCGCGTTTCCGCCGCGCCCGCGGGCGACGCCGAGTCCGTCAGCCGATAGGCCACCAGGGTGCCGGCCGTGGCCAGCGCCAGGGCGATCAGGCCCCACCACCAGTTCCATACTCCGTCGTTGAGTATCTGATTACTGGCCACCGCCACTCCCACCGAAAGCACGATCGAAACCGCGATCATCGGGAGCCTTCGGCGGGCCTTGGACTGAGACGTCATGTGTTCATCCTGTCCCCACGTCCTCGCGCGGGAAGGCGCTGTGGCCGAACGGTAACCGGCCGCCTGGAATCGGCTGAATAGCGCGAGAAGCATTGAGAAGCAGGAGGAGAGGCCTTTCTGTCGGGTTACCGTTGTCGTGAGAATGTGGAGTCCGGGTGACGACGGTTCTTCGTCCTTCCTTCACGTGGATCGAGGACCGGGATGACCGCATCACCCGAATCTCGTTCGCTTTTCGGTCCTCGCCGTCGCGGGGCCGCCCCGGCGTCCCGCGCGGGGCCGTGACTCAATGGATATCGAGTTGCGGGCGGCCGGTGGTTCTGGCCTTATTGATCACACATTCGGGATGTGACCGGGAGGAGGCGATGTGGAGATGTCGTACAACGAGGTGATGGGCGGGCGTGCGCCGATCCGCATGTGGGCCGACCCGGCCGAGGTCGAGCCGAACGTGATGCGGCAGCTGCGCAACGTGGCGAACCTGCCGTGGGTGCGAGGAGTCGCGGTGATGCCGGACGTGCATCACGGGAAGGGCGCGACCGTGGGATCGGTCATCGCGATGCGCGACGCGGTCTCACCGGCGGCGGTCGGGGTCGACATCGGGTGCGGGATGACCGCGGTGCGGACCTCGTTCAGGGTCGAGAGCCTTCCCGACAACCTGGCGTACCTGCGTTCGAAGCTGGAGCAGGCGATCCCCGTCGGGTTCGGGCACCACCAGCGGCCGGTCGACCCCACCAAGCTGCACGGGTTCGAGAACGCCGACTGGGCGGGGTTCTGGAAGGACTTCGACGCGCTGGCCCCGGCGGTGCACGCGAGGCGGGAGCGCGCCGAGGCGCAGATGGGCACCCTGGGCGGGGGCAACCACTTCCTGGAGGTGTGCGCCGACGACGAGGGCACGGTCTGGGTGGTCCTGCACTCCGGATCGCGCAACATCGGCAAGGAACTGGCCGAATACCACATCGGCCAGGCCCGGGACCTGCCGCACAACCAGGACCTGCCCGACCGCGACCTGGCGGTGTTCCTCGGGGGCACCCCGCAGATGGACGCCTACCGGCGTGACCTGTTCTGGGCGCAGGACTACGCGCGGCGCAACCGCGCGATCATGATGGCCCTGGTCTGCGACGTGCTCCGGCGCCACCTGGCGGGCATCACCTTCGAGCGGCCGATCTCCTGCCACCACAACTACGTGGCGGAGGAGAGCTACGACGGTGTGGACGTGCTCGTCACCCGCAAGGGCGCGATCCGCGCGGGATCCGGCGACTTCGGCATCATCCCCGGCTCCATGGCGACCGGCACCTACATCGTGAAGGGCCTGGGGAACACCGCCGCGTTCAACTCGGCCTCGCACGGCGCGGGCCGCCGGATGAGCCGGACCAAGGCGAAGAAGACCTTCACCCTGGCCGACCTCAAGGCGCAGACCGCCGGGGTCGAGTGCCGCAAGGACACCGGGGTGATCGACGAGATCCCCGGCGCGTACAAGGACATCCGGTCGGTCATGGCGGCGCAGGCCGACCTGGTCGAGGTCGTCGCCCACCTGCGGCAACTGGTCTGCATCAAGGGCTGAGGGGCCTACGGGGGCGTACGAGGTCATCGCGCCAGGAATCAATTGATTCATGGTGATGTTGGAATGATGAGGCCTGTTTAAGGCTGGCAGGGGGCTGGCCGTAGGCTGGCCCCCTGTTCCAACAGGTGACCAACTGAGAGGTGGCGTCCCGTGTTGCAGGATTCCTTCGGTCGTGTGGCCACTGATCTGCGGGTGTCCCTCACCGATCGCTGCAACCTGCGCTGCTCCTACTGTATGCCCCCAGAGGGCCTCGAATGGCTGCCGAAACCCGAGCTGCTCACCGCCGACGAGATCGTCCGGCTGGTCACCATCGGGGTGGAGCGGCTCGGCATCACCGAGGTCCGCTACACCGGCGGCGAGCCCCTGCTCCGCCGCGAGCTGACCGACATCGTGACCCGCACCACCGCCCTCGACCCCGCCCCGCAGGTCTCGCTGACCACGAACGGGATCGGGCTGAGCAGGATGGCCGCCTCCCTGGCCGCCGCCGGTCTGCACCGGGTCAACGTCTCCCTCGACACCCTCGACCGCGAGACCTTCAAGAGGCTCGCCCACCGCGACCGCCTGGCCGACGTCCTCGAAGGGCTGGAGGCGGCCGACGCCGCCGGGCTGCGCCCGGTCAAGGTCAACACGGTGCTGATGCGCGGGGTCAACGACCACGAGGCCGTGCCGCTGCTCCGCTACTGCCTGGAGCGGGGCTACGAGCTCCGGTTCATCGAGCAGATGCCGCTGGACGCCCAGCACGGCTGGCGCCGGGAGAACATGATCACGGCTGACGAGATCCTCGCCACGCTCAAGGCCGACGTCGACCTGACCGACGCCGACTCGGCGGAGCGCGGCAGCGCCCCGGCCGAGCTGTTCCTCGTCGAGGGCGGCCCGGCCAGGGTGGGGGTCATCGGCTCGGTCACCCGCCCGTTCTGCGGCGCGTGCGACCGGGTACGGCTCACCGCCGACGGCCAGATCCGCAACTGCCTGTTCGCCACCGACGAGTCCGACCTGAGGGCCGCGATGCGCGCGGGCGCCGGTGACGACGAGATCACCGAGCGCTGGCGGGCCGCGGTCCGGACCAAGAAGGCCGGTCACGGCATCGACGACCCGGCCTTCCTGCAGCCGTCCCGCCCGATGTCCGCCATCGGCGGCTGACGCCCCCGCCCGGAGATCCAGACCCAAAGATCCAAAGACCCAGGATCCGGAGACCCAGAGACCCGGAGGTGCCCGATGACCGCCCGCCACGACGCCTGCATCCTGGCGGGCGGTCTCGCGCGAAGACTCGGCGGGCGGGACAAGCCCGGCCTGCGCGTCTCCGGCCGCCCGCTGATCGAGTCGGTGGCCGCCGCCGTGCCCGGCGCGGCGAGGCTCGTCGTCGTCGGGCCGCCGCGCCCCGGGCTGCCGCGCGCGGTCTTCCGGCGTGAGGACCCGCCGGGGGGCGGCCCGGTCCCGGCGCTGCGGGCGGGCCTGGCCGAGGTGACCGCGCCGTGGGTGGCGCTGCTCGCCGCCGACCTCCCGTTCCTGACCGCCCGGCACGTGGACGCCCTGCTGGACGCCGCCGGGGCGGGGGACGGGGAGCCGTACGCCGACAGGGCGGGGGCGGTGCTCCTCGACGACGGCGGGCGCGAGCAGTGGCTCGCCGGGGTGTGGCACACGCGGAGCCTGGCGCGGGCGCTCGCCCGCTACGAGGGGCGGTCGCTGCACGGGCTGCTGGCCCCGCTCGCCCCGGTCACGCTTCATCTCACCGGGCAGCCGTGGTTCGATTGCGACACCATGGACGATCTACAGCGGGCCCGGACGGTGGAGCCGGGCCCCGGCGGCGGAGACGCGGATCCCGGCGAGGGTCGCGAGAGCGGCGACGGCACGGGACGGGCGCGACCGCGGACAAGGAGCGAGGGATGAACGTGCTGGCGGAGTGGACCGCGCTGGTCTGCCGGGAACTGGGTGTCGATCCCGCGGTGGTGGACCGCGACGAGGTGCTGGACCTCACCAAGGAGGTCGCGCACGGGGTGGCCCGGCCGGCCGCGCCGCTGACGGCCTATCTGCTCGGCCTGGCCCAGGGGGCCGGCACGGCACCGCCGGACATCGTGGAGCGGCTGACCACGCTGGCGCGCAACTGGGAGCAGGCGACGACCGAGACGCTGGGCGACAAATAGCGCCGAAGAAAGGGCGTCTCATCGTTAAAGTTTGGGAAAAGGGCGACGCCGGGTGGTTACGGGGGCAAACCACCCGGCGTCGCTTCATCGGCGTTCCGACGGGGGCCCGGAACGCCGGCAACAGTGCCCCGACGGGGGACCAGGGCACTTGGCTAAAGCGTACACCTACTACCCTTGGGGTGCGTCAAGACTTAGTCACGACCCGATCTCGCGTCGGTGGCGCGGAATCTGGTTTTGTCCGAAATCTTCCACGTCAGGGGCATGCGGAACCCCGCGTGGCGGCGCGTTGGCCCCGATCACGGCAATGTATGGTAAAAAGATCGCCCCGGCGAAGAGTAGCAGCCGGACGGGCATCGGAGCGGGCACCGTGAAGGCGAGGACCAGGCAGATCAGCCGGATCCCCATCTTGATGAAGTAGCTCTTCTCGCGCTTGCCGATGTCGGCGCTGAGCGAGGGCTGGGCGTCCGTCACCTGATGAACCACCGGACGCTTGCGCCAACCCTTCACGACTCCCAATTTAGGCCTCATATCGGCTGGGTGCGAACGGTCATGTAATCGTGGCTTTCCGGGAAGAAGCAGGGGATGACAGATCGAACGTATCGGGTGACCGAGATAGTCGGCACTTCGGGGGAGAGCATCGAGGCCGCCGTACGCAACGGGGTCCGCCGGGCCTCCCAGACCCTGCGCCATCTCGACTGGTTCGAGGTGACCGAGATCCGAGGGCACATCGAGGAGGGGGAGATCGGCCACTTCCAGGTCGGCCTGAAGATCGGATTCCGCCTGGAAGACGACTGAGCCTGTACGACGGGTGCCCGGTGACGCAGACTGCGGGGATGGAGCAGACCCGGGCCCGGAGGG
Source organism: Streptosporangium sp. H13245 (assembly GCF_055690525.1). Taxonomy (NCBI): domain Bacteria; kingdom Bacillati; phylum Actinomycetota; class Actinomycetes; order Streptosporangiales; family Streptosporangiaceae; genus Streptosporangium; species Streptosporangium sp. H13245. Next base: position 9,703 of record NZ_JBSZKT010000050.1, read on the forward strand.
CGGGAAGGCCGCGCGGCGCGGCGGCGGTGGCACGGGCCGCGCTGGCCGCGGCGGTGATCCTCCCGGCGGGGTGCGCCACCCCGCCGGGCGGCGCGCCCCCCGTGCCCGCCGTCACCGGAGTCGTCTCACGAACCACACCCGCGCCCCCCGTACCGCAGCCCTCGCCCACCACGGGCGCCGGGCCGCGGGCCGGAACAGAGGAGGAACCGCTGCTGCGCCAGAGCGCCGCCGACGTCGCGCGGACGATAGGCAGCCTCCGCAGGATCGACGACCTGCCGCTGTACGAGATGGCCTTCCACGGCTCGTACGACCGCGAGGCGCCCCTCGGTGAGGAGGAGCTGGCGGGACGCGCCGACGGCTGGGCCTGCTCCCTGTTCGCCCTCGGCGGCGACCGGCCGCTGTTCGGCCGCAACTTCGACTGGGACCCCAACCCGGCGCTGATCGTGCACGCCGACCCGCCTGACGGCTACGCCTCGGTCTCCGTCGTCGACCTGTTCCACCTGATCGGCGGCTCCGCCCCGCCGGACCTGTCCGCCGCGCCCGCCCGCCGCAGGATGGCCCACGCGGTGCTCGCCCCCTTCGACGGGGTCAACGAGAAGGGCCTGGCGATCGGGATGGCCACGTCGCCGGAGGGCGGGCTGCCCGCCCGCTCTCCCGGCCGCCCCGACATCGGCAGCGTACGCGTCATCAGGATGATGCTCGACAAGGCGGCGACCGTGGACGAGGCACTGGCGATCATGCGCCGCCACGACGTCGACTTCACGATCGGGCCGCAGGTCCACTACCTCATCGCCGACGCGGCGGGCCGGTCGGCCGTCGTGGAGTACGCGCGGGGCAGGCTCAACGTCATCGACGACCGCGTGCTCACCAACTTCGGCATGACGGGCACCTCCGCCGCCCAGCGCCGGGCCGACCCCCGCTACCGCACGCTCGCCGAGGGGCTGCCCGCCACCCGGGACTGGCGCGACGCGATGGGCCTGCTGCGGCGGGTGGCCCAGACGCACACCCGCTGGTCGGTCGTCTACGACCTCACCGACGCCACCGCCCGCGTCGTGGCGGGCCAGCGCTGGGACACCGTGCACACCGTCCCGCTCGTCCAGCGCTGAGCGGGAGCTAGCTGGCCTGGCTGACCGTCGACATGTTGAAGTCGGGCACCCGGATCGGAGGCATGATCGCGCGGTTGAAGTAGTCGCTCCACTCGCGCGGCAAGGTCTGCTCCGAGGCGCCGATCTCGGTGAGACGGCGGAGCAGGTCCACCGGGCTCTCGTTGAAGCGGAAGTTGTTCACCTCGCCCACGACCTCGCCGTTCTCCACCAGGTAGACGCCGTCGCGGGTCAGGCCGGTCAGCAGCAGCGTCTGCGGGTCGACCTCGCGGATGTACCACAGGCAGGTGAGCAGCAGGCCGCGTTCGGTGGAGGCGATCATCTCCTCCAGCGACCGCCCGCCCTCGGGCCCCCGCATGATCAGGTTGTCGACGGCCGGGGTCACCGGCAGGCCGGTCAGCTCGGCCGAGTGCCGGGTCTGCAGCAGGTTGGCCAGCCTGCCGCCGGAGATCCAGTCGGTGGGCGCCAGCGGCAGCCCGTTGTCGAACACCGAGTTCTCCCGGCCGGAGGCGTGCGCCACCACGAACGGCGGGCACTCGATGCCCGGTGCCGAGGGGTCGCCGTACAGGCGGACCGGCAGCTCGGAGAGGACGTCGCCGACGCGGGTGCCGCCACCGGGCCTGGAGAAGACCGTGCGCCCCTCCAGGGCGTCGCGCGCCCCGGTCGTCCAGTACAGGTACGTCATCAGGTCGGCCACGGCCGTCGGCGGCAGCAGCGTCTCGTACCGGCCCGCGGGCAGCTCGACGCGGTTCTTCGCCCACTCCAGGCGCCGGGCCAGCGACGCGTCCAGGGCCGCCACGTCGACGTCGGAGAAGTCGCGGGTGGACACGCCGGTCCACGCCGAGCGCCGCGTGTCGGCGGACTTGGCGTTGAGCTCCAGGCGGCCGGTGGGCTGGGTGTGCCGCAGCCGGGCGCCGGTCGAGGTGCCCACGAAGGTCGTCGTGACGGTGTGCTCGGCGAACCCGTACAGCCTGCGTCCGCCCGCCTCGGCCGAGGCGAAGGCCTCGCCCAGGGCGGGGGCGAAGGCGCCGAACACCCCGATCGAGGTCGGCTCGGCGGGGGCGTCCCAGTCGTCGGAACGGGTGCCCTCCAGCAGCGGCCGGGCGTCCTCGGACGGCCGCGCGTCCTCCGCGGCGTGGTCGGCGGCGGCCACGACGTCGTCGAGCTGGTCGGGACGGACCGCCGCCCGCGACACCACGCCCACACCGCGGCCCACGATGGAGATCACGGTCAGCTGTGAGGAACGGGACACGCCGTTGGTGGTGAGCGTGTTGCCCGCGAAGCGCAGGTTGGCACTCGACCCCTCGTCCACGATCACGACGTTGTCGTCGGCCGTGGAGAGCTCAAGAACCCTCTCGATCATCTCCTGGGGAGTCATCCCGCTCCTCTCCTGTTCTTCCACCCGCTCGTCGTACGCGCTCAACTGCCACTCTCCTGGACGGTGTTGAGGACGCGCACGCCGCGGAAGAGCGCCGACGGGCAGCCGTGGCTCACCGGCGCGATCTGGCCGGGCTGTCCCTTGCCGCAGTTGAAGGCCCCGCCCAGCACGTACGTCTGCGGCCCGCCGACCGCCGCCAGCGAGCGCCAGAAGTCGGTCGTCGTGGCCTGGTAGGCGACGTCGCGCAGCTGCCCGGTGAGCCTGCCGTTCTCGATCGAGTAGAACCGCTCGCCGGTGAACTGGAAGTTGTACCTCTGCATGTCGATGGACCAGCTCCTGTCGCCCACCACGTAGATGCCCCGGTCGACGCCGGAGATCAGCTCCTCGGTGGTGGGGCCGTCGGGCGCGGGCCGCAGCGACACGTTGGCCATCCGCTGGATCGGGGTGTGGCCGGGGGAGTCGGCGAAGGCGCAGCCGTTGGAAGCGCCCAGGCCCTTCAGCAGCGCCATCCGCCGGTCGAGCTGGTAGCCGACCAGGACACCGCCGGAGACGATGTCGAACTCCCTGGTCGCCACCCCCTCGTCGTCGTAGCCGATCGTGGACAGGCCGTGCTCGACGGTGCGGTCACCGGTCACGTTCATCACCTGCGAGCCGTACACCAGCGTGCCCAGCTGGTCGAAGGTGGCGAAGCTCGTCCCCGCGTACGCCGCCTCGTAGCCGAGGGCGCGGTCGAGCTCGGTGGCGTGCCCGATCGACTCGTGGATCGTCAGCCACAGGTTCGACGGGTCGATCACCAGGTCGTACGGCCCCGCCTCGACGGAGGGCGCCCTGAGTTTCTCCTCCAGCAGCTCGGGGATGCGCGCCAGCTCCTTGGGGAAGTCCCAGCCGGTGCCGGTGAGGTACTCGTACCCCCGGCCGACGGGCGGGGCGAGCGTCCGCATCGAGTCGAAGCGGCCGTCCAGCACCCTCGTCGCCTTCAGCTGGGGATGGACGCGCACCCGCTGCTGCGTGGTGGAGGTCCCGGCCGTGTCGGCGTAGAACTTCTGCTCCTTGACCTGCATCAGCGACGCCTGGACGTGGTCCACGCCGGGATCGCGCAGCAGGCCGCCCGACCAGTCGGCGAGCAGCGCCGCCTTGTCGCGCATCGGCACCTCGAACGGGTCGACCTCGTAGGAGGAGACCCAGGTGACGCCGGAGTGGACCGCCTCGGGCGCCAGCTCGACGGGCTCGCGGTTGACCGCCGCGGAGACGACCGCGACCTCCACCGCCTGCTCGGCGACCCTGACGGCCGCCTCGGGGGTGAGCTCGATGCCCCCGGCGAAGCCCCAGGTGCCGTTCTTGACGACCCGTACGGCGTAACCGAGGGTGTCGGCGTCGATGGAACCTTCCAGCGCGGCGTCGGAGAGACGCAGGGTCTCCCCGCGGATGCGCTCCAGCCGGAAGTCGGCGTGCTCGGCGCCCAGGTCCCGGGCGCGCTGCAGGGCCGCGTCCGCCAGCCGGCGCAGAGGCAGGGCGAGGAAGTCGGAGTCGATCTGGCGCATGTCAACGATCCTAGCCCTGCGATCTTGTCCTTCCCGGACAAGGTGGTTACCCCCGGGTAGCCGATACCTTCTGACCATGGCTCGATCTGTTCTCGTAACCGGCGGCAATCGCGGCATCGGCCTCGCGATCGCCCGCGAACTCGCCCAGGCAGGCGACGCCGTCGCCGTGACCTACCGTTCCGGACAGCCCCCCGAGGGCCTGTTCGGCGTGCGCTGCGACGTGACCAGCACGGCCGACGTGGACGCCGCCTTCGCGAAGGTCGAGGCCGAGTACGGCCCGGTCGAGGTGCTTGTCGCCAACGCGGGCATCACCAGGGACACGCTGCTGCCGATGATGAAGGAGGAGACCTTCACCGACGTCATCGACGCCAACCTGACCGGCGCCTACCGGGTCGCCAAGCGCGCCACCCGCGGCATGCTGCGGCTCAAGCGCGGGCGCATCGTGCTGATCTCCTCGGTGGTCGCCATGCTCGGCTCCGCGGGGCAGAGCAACTACGCCGCCTCCAAGGCAGGCATGATCGGCTTCGCCCGGTCGGCCGCCAGGGAGCTGGGCTCGCGCAACATCACCGTCAACGTGGTCGCCCCGGGTTTCGTGGAGACCGACATGACGGCCGAGCTGGACGCGGCGTACCAGGAGCAGATCCGTAAGACCATCCCCCTGGGCCGTTACGCCGCCCCGGAGGAGATAGCGCGCGTGGTCAGGTTCCTGGCCGGCGAGGACGCCGCCTACATCACGGGGGCCGTCATCCCCGTTGACGGCGGCCTGGGAATGGGGCACTGACGTGGGAATTCTCGAAGGCAAGCGGCTTCTCGTCACCGGGGTGCTCACCGACGCCTCCATCGCCTTCTCGGTGGCCAAGCTGGCCCAGGAGGAGGGCGCGCAGATCGTGCTCACCGGGTTCGGCCGGCTCAGCCTGGTCGAGCGGATCGCCAAGCGCCTGCCGGAGCCGCCCCCGGTGCTGGAGCTCGACGTCACCAACACCGAGCACCTCGACTCCCTGGCCGACCGGGTCGGCGAGCACCTCGGCGGCCTGGACGGGGTGGTGCACGCCATCGGCTTCGCGCCGCAGACCGCCCTGGGCGGCAACTTCCTGAACACCTCCTGGGAGGACGTGGCGACCGCCGTCCACGTCTCCACGTACTCGTTCAAGTCGCTCGCGGTGGCCGCGCTCCCGCTCATGAAGGAGGGCGGCGCGATCGTCGGCCTCGACTTCGACGCCACGAGGGCCTGGCCGGTGTACGACTGGATGGGCGTGGCCAAGGCCGGTCTGGAGTCCTGCTCCCGCTACCTGGCCCGCGACCTCGGCAAGCAGGGCATCCGGGTCAACCTCGTCGCCGCAGGCCCGATCAGGACCATGGCCGCCCGGAGCATCCCCGGCTTCGTCGAGTTCGAGGAGAGCTGGCCCGCCAAGGCCCCGATCGGCTGGGACATCGACGACCCGATCCCGGCGGCCAAGGCGTGCGTCGCCCTGCTGTCCGACTGGTTCCCCGCCACGACCGGTGAGATCGTCCACGTCGACGGCGGCGTCCACGCCATCGGAGGCTGAGCGGCTTCCACCCGGGGGTTTCCGTCCGGAGCGTTTCCCGGTGGTCGGCCGGGACGGTCCGGGACAGTCCTGGACGGTGTCGTCACCGGGGCCGCGGCGGGAAGCCGCGGCCCGGCGACGGAACGGCGGTGTCGTGCGGTGCGCGCTTACAGCGCGCACTTCGACGTTTTGTTTTGACGCGTGAGTTTCGACAGCGCGCGCTTCGACGGCGTGAGCCGGGGCGCCGGGGCTAGGCCACCCGGTGATGTCCCGGCGGAACCGGGTCGAACGGTATCGACTCCCTGATCTTCCGCCTGCTGTACAGCAGGCGGACCGCGAGGATGGCCGAGACGAGCACCGCCGTGGTGAGCACGGTGCTCGCGGTGTCGGACGACCGGCTGGGCGTCACCGGCCGCTCGCCCGGCATCCGCCGCTGGAGTTTCTCCATCACCGGGGCGGGCCACAGCAACTCCACCCGGGGCGCCTCGGCGTCGACCACAGGCGACGGCTCGGGGGTCACCGGCCTCCCCACGTCGGCCATGGGCGCCCTCGTGTCCGGGGGCGACGTCGCCGGAGGAGGCCAGCCGGTCGGCGCCGGGACCGGGCTCTTGCGCGGGGAGACGGCGTCCGCGCGCGGCGAGGGGCTCGCCGAGGGGGTCGCCGACGGGCTGGGGCTCGGCGGCGCGGTGGACGAGGCCGCCTTCCCGGGGGTCTCCGGCTCCTCGACGAGGGTGGTCACCGACGAGTCCGCGCACTTGGCGAGGACCGTCGTGGACAGGCAGGGGCCGTCGCTGGCCTGGGGCTGGGGCGCCGGTGTGTCGCCGGAGTGCTCCCTTCCCTCTTTCCTGGCGGGAGGCTCCCTTCTCGGCGGGTGCCTGGTAATCGAGGCGGACGGTGTCGGGGTCCCCGTCACGGAGGGCGTCTCCTCGACGTCGGTGGACGTCTCCGCGTCGTTGTGCGCGGGTGCTCCGCCGGAGGGCAGGGGCGCGGGGGAGGACGGGGAGACGGTGTCCTCGACACCACCCCCGGCACCGTGCCCGAGGCCGTCCAGACCGCCCTCCAGGCCGTGCACGACCCGGCAGGCCCCGCCGGTCACGGTGCCCAGCAGCCCGCCGTGGTCACAGTCGTCCATCCGCGGGACGGCACTCGCCCGGGAGGTGCCCACGGGCACGATCGCGACCGCCGGAACCCCGCCCCCCAGCGCCAGCGCCAGAACGCCTGCCGCCATCGCAGTTCGCACTCGTCTCCTTCGCCCCGGGGCGGACGTCGGCCATGGCATCTCGCCGACATCCGGGTGCCCCCGCCACCTGTTTGACAGTTTTGTGGGGAGGCCCGCTTTTTCCACGGAAAGTTGTCATTCGGTATCGACTAGTGATACGCGAGACGAATTCTCGTTCGGTTTCACGGCGGGCCGTCCCCGCCGGAGCCTCCACCGCACCGCGCCCGGACGATGCTCCGGCGGTGATCCGGTCAGTCCGCCGACACGTCGTCGAGCGCCTCCCTGATCTCCACGGGCAGCGTCAGGTCCTCGGTCTGGAGCACCCCGGCCAGCTGCGCCTGGGTGCGGGCACCGACGATGGCGGAGGACACCCCCGGCTGGTCGCGTACCCACGACAGGGCCACCGACAGCGGTGAGACGCCGAGTCCCTCGGCGGCGGTCGTCACCGACTCCACGACCCGGCGGCACCGCTCGTCGAGGTAGGGGGTGACGAAGTCGGCGAAGTGCGGGGTCGCGGCCCGGGAGTCCGCGGGGATGCCCGTGCGGTACTTCCCGGTGAGCACTCCCCGCCCGAGCGGTGACCAGGCGAGCACTCCCGCGCCGACGTGCTCGGCGGCGGGGATCAGCTCGCGCTCGGCCTCCCTGGCCAGGAGCGAGTACTCGACCTGGGCCGCGACGATCGGCACCCTGCCGGGGACCGCCCGCTGCCCCACGGCCGCCGTCGCCAGCTGCCAGCCCGCGTAGTCGCACACCCCGGCGTACGCGGCCCGCCCGGAGGACACGATGGCGTCCACGGCGGCCAGGGTCTCCTCCAGCGGGACGTCGGGATCGAACGCGTGCAGCTGCCACAGGTCGACCTCGTTGACGCCCAGGCGGGTCAGGGAGGCGTCGATCGCGGCGACCAGGTGCTTCCTGGAGGCGTCGCGGGCCCTGCGCCCGGCCGGGGTGAGCACGGCCTTGGTGGACAGCACCAGCTCGGAACGCGGCACGGAGTCGCGCAGCAGCCGCCCGAGCAGCCGTTCGGCGTCGCCGCCCGTGTAGACGTCGGCGGTGTCGATGAGCGTGCCGCCGGCCTCGGCGAACGTGCGGAGCTGCGCCGCGGCCTCCTCGGCGCCGGTGTCACGTCCCCACGTCATCGTCCCCAGTCCCAGGCGGGACACCGACAAGCCGCTCCGGCCCACATAGCGCTGCTCCATGATCCGGCCAGATTACCGCCCGGCCACTTAAAAGTAGTGGAGCGAAGGCTGCAAGACTTGCCCGCGTGACGACCTTGTTGCTGGCCAGACACGGCCTTACCCACCTCACCGGTCCCGTCCTCGCGGGCTGGACCCCGGAAGTCCACCTCAGTGACGCGGGACGGGCCCAGGCGGAGGCGCTCGCCGCGCGGCTGACCACCCTGGAGCTCGACGCGATCGTCTCCAGCCCGCTGGAACGCTGCCAGGAGACCGCGCGGGCGGTCGCCGGGGGACGGCCGGGGGCGGAGGTGCTGACCGACGAGCGCTTCGGCGAGTGCCACTACGGCGACTGGACGGGCCGCCCGATCGCCGAGCTCGCCAAGGACCCCCTCTGGCCGGTCGTGCAGGCCCACCCGAGCGCGGTGACGTTCCCCGGGGGAGAGTCCCTGGCCGCCGTCCAGCACCGCGCCGTGACGGCCGTCAGGGAGTGGAACGGGCGCCTCGGCCCGAAGGCGGTCTATCTCGTCTGCAGCCACGGAGATGTGATCAAGGCCATCGTGGCCGACGCCATGGGACTCCACCTGGACCAGTTCCAGCGGATAACCGCCGACCCGGCGTCGCTCACCGCCATTCGCTACACCCCCTTGCGTCCCTTCGTGCTCAGGCTCAACGACCTGGGCGGAGATGTGGCCGGATTGCGTCTTCGGGAGGGTTCGGACAGCGAGGAAGGGGGAGAAAATCCCACCGGGAGCGATGCCGCAGTCGGCGGCGGATCCGGAACCACGTAAGGTCGGGCTATGCCGGTCTTCGACTACGATCCACCCGAGAGGTTCGTGGCCGGTGCCGTGGGGCAACCGGGATCACGAACGTTCTTCCTGCAGGCGCGGGGCCAGGGCAGGCTGACCACCGTGGCGCTGGAGAAGTTCCAGGTCGCCGCGCTGGCCGATCGCCTCGACGAGCTGCTCGACGAGGTGTTGCGGCGCGGTGAGGGAAGCATCCCCGTGCCGGCCGTCGCCCCGGCCGCGCTGACGGACAACGCCCCCCTCGACGTGCCGATCAGCGAGGACTTCCGCGTCGGCGTCATGGCCCTGGCCTGGGACTCCGAGGCCGCCCAGGTGGTCATCGAGGCCAAGGAGGCCGTCGCCGAGGACGAGGAGTTCGAGCCGCCGCTCGTCGAGCCCACGGTGCTGCGCGTACACATTAGTCCCGGCGCCGCGAGGGCCTTCACCAAGCGGGCCATGGCGCTCGTCGCCGCCGGTCGCCCGCCCTGCCCGCTCTGCGCCCAGCCTCTCGATGCCGAGGGGCATATTTGTGTGCGGCTCAACGGTTACCGGGGTAGTAGCGCTTCATCTGCTGGAGGAGGCGAATGAGTGCTGAGAGCGAGCCGGCGCTGAGCGCGGCGCCGGCCGCGGGGCTGGACGACGAGACCGCGACGCGTCTGCTCCGTGACGGCCAACTGGATGTGGCGGGCCGCCTGGTCGAGGCGACCAACATGACGCTCTACTGTTCGGTCCGGCTCGGCGGGCTCGCGGCGGCCTGCGTGTACAAGCCGGTACGGGGCGAACGCCCCCTCTGGGACTTCCCCGACGGCACCCTGGCCGCCCGTGAGGTCGCCGCCTACGAGGTCTCCGCGGCGATCGGCTGGCGGATAGTGCCGCCCACCGTCTACCGCGACGGCCCCTTCGGCCCGGGGATGTGCCAGCTCTGGATCGACACCGATCCCGAGACCGACCTGATGGTGCTGATCCGCAGCCGCCAGCCCTCGCTGCGGCGGATGGCCGTCTTCGACGCCGTCGTCAACAACGCCGACCGCAAGGGCGGCCACCTGCTGCCGCTCGCCGACGGTCACGTCTACGGCGTCGACCACGGGGTCTCCTTCGCCGCCGAGGACAAGCTCCGCACCGTGCTCTGGCAGTGGCGCGGCAAGCCCCTCTCCCGCGAGGCGATGAACGTCCTGACCCGCCTTGAGGCCGACCTGGAGCAGGGCCGCCTCGGCCGCCGCCTCCGCGAGCTCCTCACGCTCCACGAGGTCGAGGCCACCTGGTCGCGGGTCCGCAGGCTCCTCGACACCGGCCTGCACCCCCTGCCCTCCAAGGACTGGCCCGCCATCCCCTGGCCGCCGATCTGAGGCCCGCGCGCGGTGCCGTCCCGCCGCGGGCGCCGGACACCCCGCCGGGAGGCGGGACCGTCCCTCCGGGCTCCCACGCGGCGACGCCCGCGACCTCGGCCGACCTCGGTCGATCCCGGCTGTGGCGACGGCCGCGGCGGTGTCCGTGACCTCGGTCTCCTCCCGACGTGGGGCCCCGGTCCGGGCCCGCATTCCGTGAGGGCGTAGCCTCCGGGCATGTGCACGGTTGTCGTCAGCATCGATCCGAGCGCCGAGATCCCCCTGATCGTGGTCGGGGTGCGCGACGAGTTCACCGACCGCCCCTGGGTTCCCCCGGCCCGGCACTGGCCGGAGAGCCAGCCCGGCCTGGTCGGCGGGCGTGATCTCCGGGGAGGCGGCACCTGGCTCGCCGTCGATCCCGAGGCCCGGCGGGCCGGAGCCCTCCTCAACGGGCTCGGCGTGCCCGCCCCCGAGGAGACCCGCCGCTCGCGGGGCGACCTGGCGCTCCTGGCAGCGGCCGGAAGCGAGCCCGCGAAGGGTGACCTCGGTCACTACGACCCCTTCCACCTGCTGCGGGCCGACCCCGCCGGGGCCCGCCTGTGGCACTGGGACGGGATCACGCTGGAGCGGGACGACCTTCCCCCGGGAACCCACATGATCGTCAACAGCGGATGGGAACGCGGTGAGGAGAACGAGCGCGTGGCGTTCTTCCGTCCCCTGTTCGCCAGGGCGGGCCGTCCCGCGAAGCTCGACGGCCCCTGGGAGGAGTGGCGGGAGCTCGCCACCGGGGCGGGGATCCCCTCGGAGGACCCCCGTACGATGATCGTCCATCACGAGCTGCCCGACGGGCGGACCTACGGCTCCGGGTCCGTCACCCTGCTGGCCCTGGCGCCCGGCGGTGTCCGCTACGACTTCACCGCCGACCCTCGCGACCCGGGCGCCTTCCACGAGGTCCTCACGGAATGATCCGGCCGGTTTCCGGAGTTGAGGTGAGTGCCCGTATACCTACCATCCCGCACCAACCGGGGTGGTCTATCTGCTGGATAGGCTTCACTTTATGAGATCGTGGTCTGAGCCGAAGGTTCCTCGGCTTCCCGGTGCCGGTGCCCCGCTGCGGCTGTTCGACACCGCCGCGCGAGAGGTCGGTCCCACAAAGCCGGGCCCCACGGCACGGATGTACGTCTGCGGCATCACGCCCTACGACGCCACCCATCTGGGCCACGCCAACACCTACCTCGCCTTCGACCTGGTCAACCGGGTCTGGCGCGACGCCGGTCATGAGGTGCACTTCACCCAGAACGCCACGGACGTCGACGATCCCCTGCTGGAGCGTGCCGGGCAGACCGGCGTCGACTGGCGTGACCTGGCCGAGCGTGAGATCGAGCTGTTCCGGACGGACATGGAGGCGCTGCGGATCCTCCCGCCGCGCGACTACGTCGCCGTGACCGAGGTGATCGACCAGGTCGCCGACCTGATCGTGTCGCTGCGCGACAAGGGCGCCACCTACGAGCTCGACGGCGACGTCTACTTCGACGTGGCCGCGGCCCCCAAGTTCGGCGCCATCTCCGGCTACTCGGAGGAGCGCATGCTCGCCCTGTTCGGCGAGCGCGGGGGAGACCCGGACCGGCCGGGCAAGAAGCACCCGCTCGACTGGCTGCTCTGGCGCGCGGAGCGGCCGGGGGAGCCGTCCTGGCCCTCGCCGTTCGGTCCCGGCAGGCCCGGCTGGCACATCGAGTGCACCGCGATCGCCCTGGCGAACCTGTCCAGCGGTTTCGACGTCGCGGGTGGCGGTTCCGACCTGATCTTCCCCCACCACGAGTGCGGCGCCCACGAGGGCCACGTGGCCTGCGGGGAGTGGCCCTTCGCCAGGGCGTACGTGCACGCGGGCATGGTCGCCCTGGACGGCGAGAAGATGTCCAAGTCGAAGGGCAATCTGGTCTTCGTCTCCCGGCTGCGCCAGGAGACCGACCCGATGGCCATCCGGCTGGCCCTGCTGGCGCACCACTACCGCTCCGACTGGGAGTGGACCTCCGGGCAGCTGGCCTCGGCGGAGGTGCGGCTGGCGCGCTGGCGCTCGGCCGCGGGCCTGCAGACCGGCCCCGACGCCGGTGCCGTGCTCGAAAGGGTACGCGCCCGGATGGCCGACGATTTGGACGCCCCAGGGGCCCTCGCGGCCGTCGACGACTGGGCCGAGCGGGCCCTGTCCGAGGGGGGCAGCGATCCGGACGCGCCGGTCCTCGTCAGGGAGACCGTGGACGCGCTGCTCGGGGTCGCGCTCTAGGTCTCGGGGGGTTTCCGGGCCCGTACGGTGCCGGACTTTCCCTTGGGATGTCTGGGTGACTTGGCTTCCGGCGGTGCCGGAGGGTGTCCGCCCGGTGACGCCGCCTCCGGGCTCTGTGACGCCATCCGTCGGCGCCCGGACGCTCCGGGGCCTGCCGGTCCGGTGCCGGGCCGGGAATCGCCTAACCGTGTCCGGACGGCTCCTTGACCGTGTTCGGACGGCTCAGAGGATGTCCTGGGAAACGACTGAGCCCGCACCGCTTGCGCGGTGCGGGCTCAGCCTGAAGTTTTTGAGGTCAAACCAGGTCAGATAACCTCGACCTTGTCGGCCTGCGGGCCCTTCTGACCCTGCGTGGTGACGAAGCTGACACGCTGGTTCTCCTCCAGGCTGCGGTAGCCGCCGGAGTTGATAGCCGAGTAGTGCACGAAGACATCGGCGGTGCCGTCATCCGGTGCGATGAATCCGAAGCCCTTTTCGGCGTTGAACCACTTAACGGTGCCCTCAGACAAAACTACTTCTCCTCATTGGGAGCCTCACCGAACCACCAGGTCGGCGGCACGGGGCTGCGTTGCGGACCCTACCATGCACCCGCGGAAACCATCCGGAGAAACTGTGTAACGTCCGCTGTCGGCGGACTTCTCATAAGCACTTGAGATGATAAGGCTAAATTGAGAACTACGACTGCAACCATACGACCTTATCCGACGTCGCAGCGATGCGCAAGTCACGAAATCGAGTCGAGGAAGCGCTCCCGATCCTCCTCAGGGAGGTGGTCGACGAAGAGGGTGCCGTCGAGGTGGTCGACCTCGTGCTGCAGGACGCGGGCGAGCATGCCCAGGCCGCGGACGGTCGCGGGCTTGCCGAACATGTCGCGGCCACGGGCGGTGACCATGTAGGAGCGTTCCAGCGGCCACCAGCGGTCGGGCGCCGACAGACAGGCCTCGTCGGCCACGATCTTGCGTTCGGACAGCTCCAGGCGCGGGTTGACCAGGTGGCCGGACCTGCCGTCCAGCTCGTAGACGATCACCCTGAGGGGGACGCCGATCTGCGGGGCGGCCAGCCCCGCGCGGTTCGTACCGGCGCGCATCGTGGCCTGGAGCGATTTGACCAGGGCGCGCAGCGCGCGGTCGAAGGTGGTCACCGGCTCGGACACCGTGCGGAGCACGGGATCGCTGAACGGTCGGATCGGCTGGACAGCCACGCGCACTCCCCGAAGCGAACGAACTGACACCGAAGACGGTGCCCGTTGCCAGGCTGACTCAACCGTTACTTCATCGCCCTTCGTGTTTCCGGAACGTTGCGAGGGTGCGGCCTGTGCATTGCGTATTTCCATGGTTAGTCACACGTAACCGGCGCACCATCACAGATAGTAAATGTGCGTAATGCCGTCCTCTTAGATTTCGGGATCGTAAGCCCCTCGAAATCGCAGGAGGAATGATGGCCAAGCCCTGGATCAGCGACTGGCGGCCCGACGATCCCGACTTCTGGCAGGGGCGGGGCAGGAAGGTGGCCCGCAGGAACCTGGTCTTCTCCATCTTCGCCGAGCACCTCGGGTTCACGCTGTGGACCGTGTGGAGCATCGTGGCCGTGCAGCTCGGCTCCTACGAGTTCTCCACCGACCAGCTCTTCTGGATCGTCGCCCTGCCCAACCTGATCGGCTCGGCGCTGCGCATCCCGTACACCTTCGCCCCGGCCAGGTTCGGCGGCCGGAACTTCACCGTGGTCAGCGCCCTGCTCCTGCTCGTGCCCGCGGTGCTGCTGGCCGTCGCGGTCGGCGATCCCGGCACCCCCTACTGGGTGTTCCTGGTGATCGCGGCCACGGCGGGCCTGGGCGGCGGCAACTTCGCCTCCAGCATGGCCAACATCACCTACTTCTACCCCCAGGACAGGCAGGGGTCGGCGCTCGGGCTCAACGCGGCGGGCGGCAACATCGGGGTCAGCTCCGTGCAGCTCGTCATGCCCCTGGTGATCGGGGCGTTCGGCCTGGCCGCCGCGGGACTGTTCTGGATCCCGTTCATCCTGGCCTCCGCGCTCGGCGCCTACTTCTTCATGGACAACCTGACCTCCGCCAAGGCCAGTCCCGCGGACCAGCTGAAGGTCGCGGGCCGGGCCCAGACCTGGATCATGTCGGTCCTGTACATCGGCACCTTCGGCTCCTTCATCGGCTACTCCACCGCGTTCCCGCTGCTCATCAAGAGCCAGTTCCCCGAGCGGGCCTCCCTGGTGGGGCTCGCCTTCCTCGGCCCGCTGCTCGGCTCCCTGGTCCGCCCGATCGGGGGCTGGCTGTCTGACCGGCTCGGCGGGGCGCGGGTGACGTTCGTCAACTTCGCCGCGATGGCGGGCGCGGCGGCGCTGGTCTGGCAGGGTTTGTCCCAGCACGCCTTCGCGCTGTTCTTCTGCGCCTACATGCTCCTCGTCGCCACCACCGGCGTCGGCAACGGCTCCACCTACCGGATGATCCCGGCGATCTTCCGGGCCAAGGCCGTGGCGGGCCTCACCTCGGGTACGGAGGCCCACGAGGCCGCCGTGGCCGTCGGGAAGCGGGACGCCTCCGCCGCGATCGGGATCATCTCCGCGATCGGCGCCTTCGGCGGGTTCTTCATCAACCGTGGTTTCGGCAGCTCCATCGCCGCGACCGGCGGGGCGGGCGCCGCACTGGCCTCCTTCGCCGCCTTCTACATGGTGTGCGCGGTCGTCACCTGGGCCTGCTACCTGCGTACCGCGGGATCCGTGCCGAGCCTGGCGGCGGCCCGCGTGTGACCGCGGACGCGTCAGGTACCCGTTCCGCTCACATCCGGCACCGGCCTCGCCGACGGACAACTCACATCGGCCTCATCGCGAATGTGAACGCGGTTAGCGGCTTGTAGCACATCGGTAACAGGGGAGACCTCGCGGTGAAACCGCCTGAAAGCACCATCGGATCCATGCCGGTCTCACTTCGCCCCCAGACGCGTGTGAAGGCTGGGACGGCGACGCGCCGCCCCCGCCGCGCTCCGCGGTACGGCGAGACCACCGAGACCACCGAGAGCATCGTCATCACGTCGTGTCACGGCGTCCCCGCCTCGCGGGGGACGACCATGCCGCCCGCCGCCCGGTGGTGGCGGGCCGGGAGGAGCGGCACCACGACCGGTCCGGTGGGACGGTCGCCGCTCCGCCACCGAGCGGTCGCTCCGCCGTCAGGGGGGCGGAGCGGCCCCGAGACCCTCCGGGGACCCGCCGCGCGGTCGCACGGGACAGAGAGGGCGCCGGATCCTCTCGGCGGGGTACGCGACGGGGAAGGGGGCCCGGCGTGACCGGCGCGAGCGACGAGGGACCCGCCGCGCGCCGGACAGGCGCGGACGAGACGGGCGCGGGCCGGGTGAAAACAGACCGGACGAACACGGACCGGACGGACGCGGGCCGGACGAACGCGGTTCCGGCGTGGCCGGTGAACGGAGCGCCCCGCGAGGGGCGGGCGGACGAGGGCGGAGCGAACGGGAAAAGGAGCGCGACCATGTCACGACTCGTCGTGGTGGGACACGGGCCGACATCGCACCGGCTGGTCGAGGCCCTGGTCGCCAAGGGCTTCGCGGGCACCGTCACGGTGCTGGGGGAGGAGCCCCGGCCGGCGTACGACCGGGTGGCGCTCACCTCCTACCTGGCGGGCAGGAGCATCGAGGACCTCACCTACCCGACGCCGGACGGGGTCGTGCTGCGGCTGTCGTCCAGGGTCGTGGACATCGACAGGGAGGCGCGCGAGGTCACCACCGCCGACGGGCACCGCGAGCCGTACGACGTGCTGGTGCTGGCCACCGGCTCCAGCCCGTTCGTGCCGCCGGTGCCCGGCAGGGAGCTGGACGGCTGCTTCGTCTACCGCACGATCGACGACCTCGACGCGATCAGGGAGGCAGCCTCGGGCGCCACGAGCGGCGTCGTGGTCGGCGGCGGGCTGCTGGGGCTGGAGGCCGCCGACGCGCTGCGCGGCCTGGGCCTGGCGACGCACGTGGTGGAGATGGGCGGCTGGCTCATGCCCCGGCAGGTCGACGAGGGCGGTGGCGCCGTCCTGCGCGGCCACGTGGAGGCGCTCGGCCTGAGCGTGCACACCGAGGCGGGGGCCAAGGAGATCGTCGCGGGCCCGGACGGGCGGGTCGCGGGCCTGGTCAAGCCGGACGGCGAGACCGTCGAGGCGCAGATCGTGGTCTTCTCCGCGGGGGTCAGGCCCCGCGACGAGCTGGCCAGGAAGGCGGGCCTGGAGGTCGGCGGGCGCGGCGGGATCGCCGTGGACGACGGGATGCGTACCGGCGACCCGGCGATCTACGCGGTCGGCGAGTGCGCCCTGCACGAGGGCGTGGTCTACGGGCTGGCGGGGCCGTGCTTCACGATGGCCGAGGTCGCCGCCGACCGTATCCTCGGCGGCGAGGCGGTCTTCACCCGCGCGGACCTGTCGACCAAACTCAAGCTGCTCGGCGTGGAGGTCGCCCAGTTCGGCGCGATGGAGGGCGCGCTGGACGTGACCTTCATGGACCCGGTGGGCGGGGTCTACCAGAAGCTGTTCGTCAGCGACGACGCCCGCACCCTGCTTGGCGGGATCTGCGTCGGTGACGCCACCCCGTACAACACCCTCAAGCCCTTCGTCGGCCGTGACCTGCCGGGTTCGCCGGGTGAGCTGCTGTTCACCGGCGGCCCGGCGAACATGGAGGTCCCCGACGACGCGCAGGTCTGCTCCTGCAACAACGTGACCAAGGGGCGGGTGTGCGAGGCCATCGCCGAGCACGGCCTCACCGACGTGCCCGGCATCAAGGCGTGCACCCGCGCGGGTACCACCTGCGGCAGCTGCGTCCCGGCGCTCAAGCGGATCCTCGTCTCCTCGGGCGTCGAGGTCTCCAAGGCCCTGTGCGAGCACTTCGCGTACAGCAGGGCGGAGCTGTTCGACATCGTCCGGGTACGGGGCATCACGACGTTCTCGCACCTCATCGCCGAGCACGGCGCCGGGCGCGGCTGCGACGTGTGCAAGCCCGTCGTCGCCTCGATCCTCGCCTCGCTCGGCAACGGCCACATCCTCGACGGTGAGCAGGCCGCTCTACAGGACACCAACGACCACTTCCTGGCCAACATCCAGCGCAACGGGACCTACTCGGTGGTGCCGCGCATCCCCGGCGGGGAGATCACGCCGGACGGCCTCATCGTGATCGGTGAGGTGGCCCGCGACTTCGGCCTCTACACCAAGATCACCGGCGGGCAGCGGATCGACCTGTTCGGGGCCCGGGTGGAGCAGCTCCCGCTGATCTGGAAGCGCCTGGTGGACGCGGGCTTCGAGTCCGGGCACGCGTACGGCAAGGCGCTGCGCACGGTGAAGTCCTGCGTGGGCTCGACCTGGTGCCGGTACGGGGTGCAGGACGCCGTCGGGCTGGCCATCGCGCTGGAGCTGCGCTACCGGGGCCTGCGGTCGCCGCACAAGCTGAAGTCGGCCGTCTCCGGCTGCGCCCGCGAGTGCGCCGAGGCCCGGGGCAAGGACTTCGGCGTCATCGCCACCGAGAAGGGCTGGAACCTCTACGTGGGCGGCAACGGCGGCTTCACCCCGCGCCACGCCGACCTGTTCGCCGCCGACCTGGGCACCGAGGAGCTGGTCCGCGTCATCGACCGGTTCCTGATGTTCTACGTGCGCACCGCCGACCGCCTGCAGCGTACCTCCGCCTGGCTGGAGGCCCAGGGCCTGGCCTACGTCAAGGAGGTCGTCCTGGACGACTCCCTCGGGATCTGCGCCGACCTGGAGGCCCAGATGGAACGGCACGTGGCCGGTTACGCCGACGAGTGGCGGGTCACGATCGAGGATCCGGAGAAGCTGCGGCGGTTCGTCTCCTTCGTCAACGCCCCCGGGACCCCGGACCCGTCGATCGCCTTCGAGACCGAGCGCGACCAGGTGAGACCGGTCCTGATCCCGCTGGAGGCCGTCCGTTCCTGAGCCGCCCCGAGCCCCTGAGCCGCCACCGCACCCCGAGGACCCGAGGAGAGGAGACCTTCGCCGATGACAGCCCTGAGAGAAGACCTGGAGACGACCCGCTGGACCCCGGTCTGCTCCTACACCGACCTGCTGCCCGAGCGCGGGGCGTGCGCGCTCGTCGACGGCAGGCAGATCGCGCTGTTCCGCGCCTTCGACGGCTCCCTGTTCGCGATCGGCAACCGCGATCCGTTCAGCGGCGCCCACGTCCTGTCCCGCGGGATCGTGGGAACCAGGGCGGGCGAGCCCGTGGTGGCCTCCCCGATGCACAAGCAGGTGTTCTCCCTCTCGACGGGGGTGTGCCTGGACGACCCCGCGGTGGCCGTGCCGACCTACCCGATCCGCGTCACCGGCGCGACGGTGGAGGTGGGCTCCCCGTGAGCGCGAGTGCGGGGCCGCGGGCGGCCGGATACCGAGGAAACATCAAGCGAGGAGTGGTGAACGACAGATGAGCATCGCCGTTCTGGACAGTCCCATCGGCTCTCCCGAGACCGCGCCCGACGCGCTGGCCGGGTTCACGATCGGGGTCACCGCCACCCGGCGGCGCGAGGAGTTCTGCGCGCTGCTGGAACGCAGGGGCGCCAGGGTGGTGCGCGCCCCGGCGATCAGGCTGGTGCCCCTGGCCGAGGACACCGACCTGCTGGCCGCGACCCGCGCCAGCCTGTCCGCCCCGATCGACGACGTGGTGGTCACCACCGGCGTCGGCTTCCGCGGCTGGATGGCCGCGGCCGAGGGCTGGGGGCTCTCCGGCGACCTCTCCGAGCACCTGACCTCGGCCCGGCTGCTGACCCGCGGGCCCAAGGCGCGCGGCGCGGTCAGGGCGGCGGGCCTGGTCGACCACTGGACCCCGCCCACGGAGTCGTGCGAGGAGGTCAAGCAGCACCTGCTCGCCCAGGACCTGCGCGGGCGCCGCATCGCCGTGCAGCTGCACGGGGAGCCGCTGACCGGTTTCGTGGCTGCGCTGCGCGAGGCGGGCGCGGAGGTCATCGAGGTGCCGGTCTACCGGTGGCTGCCCTACCGCGACGTGTCGCCGCTGCGGAGGCTGGTCAGCCAGGCCATCTCCGGCGGGGTGGACGCGGTGGCCTTCACCAGCGCCCCGGCCGTGCTGGCCATGCTCAACTCCGCCCGCGCGGACGGCCTGGAGGACGCGCTGGTCGCGGCCTTCGCCGGGCCGGTCGTCGCCGCCTGCGTGGGCCCGGTCACCGCCGGGCCGCTGGAGGCGCGCGGGGTGCCCACCGTGCAGCCCGAGCGCTCCCGCCTGGGCACGCTGGCCCGTACCCTCGCCAGGCACCTGCCCGAGCACAGCGTCACCCGCCTGGTCGCGGGCGGCCACCAGCTGGAGATCCGCGGCCACGCCGTCGCGGTGGACGGCGAGCTGAAGCCGCTGCCGCCGGCGCCGATGGCGGTCCTCAAGCGCCTGGCGGACAAGCCGGGACACGTGGTGGCCCGCTCCGACCTGCGGACCGTGCTTCCCGGCGGCCCGTCGCGCGACTCGGCCGAGCACGCGGTCGAGATGGCCATCACCCGCCTGCGCCGCGCCCTCGGCCCCGCGGGGATCGTCGAGACGGTCGTCAAGCGCGGCTACCGCCTGGCCTGCGACCGGGGCGAAGGCCTGTGACGACGCTGGTCCTGGCCGGGCACGGGACGCGCAGCGCGCGGGGAGAGGAGACCCTGGCCGGGCTGCGGGACCTGGTGCGCCGGGGCCGCCGGGGAACGCGCGTGGAGCAGGCGTTCCTGGAGATCAGCTCACCCCTGCTGGCCGACGTGCTTCCCGGCCTGCCCGGCCCCGTCGTGGTGGTCCCGCTGCTGCTGGCGGGCGGCTACCACGTCCACATCGACCTGCCCTCCGTGGTGGCCGCGGCCAGGCCGGACGCCGTGGTGGCGCCCCCGCTGGGACCGCACCCGCTGCTCACCGCGGTCCTCGCCAGGAGGCTGTCCGCCGCGGGGCTGAGGGCGACCGACTCGGTCATCCTGGGCGCGGCGGGGTCGTCCGATCCCGCCGCGCTGGCCGACGTGCGGGCGGCGGCCCGGCTGCTGTCGGTACGGCTCTCCCGCCCGGTCACCGCGGCCTTCGCCGCGACGGGCACCCCGTCGGTCACCGAGGCCCTGGAGCGGCTGCGCTCGGGACCCGCGCCGCGGATCGCGCTGGCCTCCTATCTCCTGGCCCCCGGCTTCTTCCAGGACCGCCTGGAGGCGTCCGGCGCCGACCTGGCCGCCGCTCCCCTGGGGGTGGACGCCGACCTGGTCGCGCTGGTGTGGGCCCGGTTCGACCAGGCCCGCCTCGCCTCGGTGGCGTCGGCGGCCTCGGGCGGCGGCCAGGCCCGTCTGGCGTCCGTGGCGGCGGGGGCCACACCGGGACGTCCCGGCCCCGGCGGTGCCCGCCTGGCGCCGGTCGGCCCGGGCCCGGGAGGCGATCAGGCCCGCTAGGGCTCCAGCCTCAGCTCCCGGACGATCTCCTCGGCGACCTCGTCCCGCGACGGCAGGAAGTCGGGACCGAGAAGGATCTCGTAGTAGGCGTGGCGGAAGCACCCGGCGAGCAGCAGCCGGGCGCTGGCGACCGGGACGAGCCCGGGGGAGAGCCGCCCCGCCCGCTGCTCGGCCGCCAGATACGCGGTGAGGGGGACGATCTCGGACATCGGGCCGATGTCGCTGTCGCGCATCGCCTCGCGGAAGCGGACGGTGACCGAGGGGGAGGTGAAGGCGGGCAGCGCCGCCGACTGGACCTCGCAGTAGTAGTCGATGCCGCCGCGCGCGATGGGCAGCAGGTTCTCGCTCACCCGGCCCTTGCCGACCAGGTACATCAGGTCGTCGAGGATGCGCCGCCAGACCGGGAGCCGGTCCTGCAGCAGGGCCAGGAACAGGTCGACGGCGTGCCCGGACGCGGTGCCCCGCGAGCGCGGGTGCGAGGCGTCGTCGGCCTCCTCGCGTTTCATGAACGCGGCCAGTTCGAGGACGCGGAGCCGCGCTTCCTGGGCGTTCCGGTGCGGGTCGGCGGTCGTGCGGTACGGGTCGATACGGGGAGTCGCCATGGTCGCCCTAACGTGCGCAGTCACATGGACAGATGGTCGTGGCGGTGATGCGTCGTTCACCGGTGTCCACGGGGCGGTGTCCCTCCCGGGTCCTTCCTGGCCGTGGAGTCGCCGACGTCCGGTTTTCCGCTGGGCGCGTCCCCGGCGATCCGGGGCGTGCCCGATCAGTGCGTGTCGGCCCGGGCCTGACCCCGGGCTCAGCCTGGATTCAACCTAGGCGAAAAAGAGCGCCCGGTGGTAACCGTACGCCGTGGGGTCAGCCGTCGGAGTCACGGTCGCGGCGGCGCAGATAGCGCTCGAACTCGGCGGCGATGGCGTCACCGCTCGCCTCGGGCAGCTCGGCGGCGTCCTTGCGCTCCTCGAGCTCCTTGACGTACTCGGCGACCTCGCTGTCCTGGGAGGCCAGCTCGTCGACGCCGTGCTCCCAGGCCCGGGACTCCTCGGCCAGCTCGCCCAGCGGCATCGGGATGTCGAGCAGGTCCTCCATCCGGCTGAGCAGCGCCATGGTGGCCTTCGGGTTGGGCGGCTGGGCCACGTAGTGGGGGACCGAGGCCCACAGCGACACGGCGTGCAGCCCGGCGGCGCCCAGGGAGTGCTGGAGGACGCCGACGATGCCCGTCGGCCCCTCGTAGCGGCTCAGCTCCAGGTTGATCGCCCTGGCCAGGCCCTCGTCGGTCGCCGACCCCACGATCGGCACCGGGCGGGTGTGCGGCGAGTCGTTGAGCAGCGCGCCGAGCAGGACCGCGAGCTCGACCCCCAGCTCGCGGCAGACCAGCACGATCTCCTCGCAGAACGCGCGCCAGCGCATGTTGGGCTCGATGCCGCGCAGCAGCACCACGTCGCGGTCGACGCCCGGGGGCCTGGCCACCGAGAGCTTCGTGGTCGGCCAGGTGATGGAGCGCGTCAGCCCCTCACCCATCTCGACGATCGGGCGGGTCACCTGGAAGTCGTAGTATTCCTCCGGGTCCAGGGAGACCAGCGGGGTCGCCTTCCACTCGTCCTCCAGGTGCGCGATCACTCCGCTCGAAGCCTCACCCGCGTCGTTCCACCCCTCGAACGCGGCGATCATCACCGGGTCGACGAGCTCGGGCAGACCTTCGATCTCGATCACGCGCCCCCTCCTTCTCACCTCGCGCCCTATTCGGCTAAGCCTATGCGGTGAGGGGGCCTTCACGTCACCTTCCCGGCGTGGTGGGGACGATCAGGACGTCGTGCCCCCTGGCCCTCACGGGGGCGGCGGGCTCCCGGCCGGATGACCCGCCCCGGCGCCGCACTCCCGGCCGCCGCTCACGGAGAGGCGTTCCGGCCGGACGGCCGCCCCGGTCCGCCTCGCTCACGGGAAGATGGGAAGGCGGCCCGCGCGCCCGGGGCCGCCCGTACGCGCGAGAGCCGACGAAGACCTCGGACCGGAGGCCTGGCGGACGCCGGGAGGTCGATAGGGATGGTGCGATTGGTGGCCATTGATACTCCAGTGATATGCCAGGTCACCAGTGCAATTAATTGGACAAAGGGTTCAATTGCCACCAAGAACAATTGGCGTCCGGACGGATCCCAGTACCCTTGTTCCCATGACAGGCACTCCGTCTTTCCGTGAAGTCCTGGCCGAGCGCGTTATGGTCGCCGACGGGGCCATGGGGACGATGCTTCAGGCCCACGACGTCACCATGGATGACTTCCAGGACCATGAGGGCTGTAACGAAGTGCTCAACGTCACCCGCCCCGACATCGTCCGCGCCGTGCACGAGGCCTATTTCGAGGTGGGGGTCGACTGCGTCGAGACCAACACCTTCGGGGCCAACCTTTCAGCTCTCGGCGAATACGACATCTCCGAGCGCGTCTTCGAGTATTCCGAGGCCGGTGCCCGCGTCGCCCGCGAGGCCGCCGACGCCCACTCCACCCCCGACCGCCCGCGCTTCGTGCTCGGCTCCATCGGCCCCGGCACCAAGCTCCCCACCCTCGGGCACAAACCGTACGCCGAGCTGCGCGACGCCTACTACGACAACGCCGCCGGCCTGGTCTCCGGCGGCGCCGACGCGCTGATCATCGAGACCTCCCAGGACCTGCTCCAGGTCAAGGCGGCGGTGATCGGCGCCCGCCGGGCCATCGCCGACGCGGGCCGCGACGTGCCGGTCATCGCCCAGGTGACGATCGAGACCAACGGCGCGATGCTGCTGGGCTCGGAGATCGGCGCCGCGCTGACCGCGATCGAGCCGCTCGGCGTCGACGTGATCGGCCTCAACTGCGCGACCGGCCCCGCCGAGATGAGCGAGCACCTGCGCTACCTGGCCCGCCACGCCCGCGTCCGCCTGTCGTGCATGCCCAACGCCGGGCTGCCCGTGCTGACCTCCGACGGCGCCTACTACCCGCTGGGCCCCGAGGAGCTGGCCTCGGCGCACGACACCTTCACCCGCGACTACGGGCTCTCCCTGGTCGGCGGCTGCTGCGGCACCACCCCCGAGCACCTGCGCCAGGTCGTCGAGCGGGTCCGCGGGCGGGAGACGGCCCCGCGCCGCCCCCGCCCCGAGGCCGCCGCCTCCTCCCTCTACCAGAGCGTCCCCTTCCGCCAGGACACCTCGTACATGGCCATCGGCGAGCGCACCAACGCCGTCGGCTCCAAGGTGTTCCGCGAGGCGATGCTCGCCCAGGACTGGGAGGAGTGCGTGGAGATCGCGCGGGGGCAGGCCCGCGACGGCGCGCACATGCTCGACCTCTGCGTCGACTACGTGGGCCGCGACGGCGTGGCCGACATGAGGGAGCTGGCGTTCCGCTTCGCCACCGCCTCCACGCTGCCGGTCGTCCTCGACTCCACCGAGCCCGCCGTCCTCGAGGCCGGGCTGCAGATGCTCGGCGGGCGGGCGGTCGTCAACTCGGTCAACTACGAGGAGGGCGACGGCCCCGGGACGCGCTTCCACCGCAACATGACCCTGGTCCGCGAGTACGGCGCCGCCGTGGTGGCCCTCACCATCGACGAGCGGGGCCAGGCCCGTACCGCCGACCTGAAGGTCGAGATCGCCGCCCGTCTCGTCGAGGACCTGACGGGCGACTGGGGCATGAACGTCGAGGACATCCTCGTCGACATGCTCACCTTCCCCATCGCCACCGGCCAGGAGGAGACCCGGCGCGACGCGCTGGAGACGATCGAGGCGATCAAGGAGATCAAGCGGCTCCACCCCGGCGTGCAGACGGTCCTGGGCCTGTCGAACGTGTCGTTCGGCCTCAACCCGGCCGCCCGCGTCGTGCTCAACTCGGTCTTCCTCAACGAGTGCGTCAACGCCGGCCTGGACGCGGCGATCGCGCACGCCTCCAAGATCCTGCCGATGGCGCGCATCCCCGAGGAGCAGCGCGAGGTCGCCCTGGACATGGTCTACGACCGGCGCAGGGAGGGCTACGACCCGCTGCGGCGGTTCATGGAGCTGTTCGAGGGCGTCGACGCCGCCGCGCTCAAGGAGAGCAAGGCCGAGGAGCTCGCCGCGCTGCCGCTGTGGGAGCGGCTCAAGCGCCGCATCGTCGACGGCGAGCGCAAGGGCCTGGAGGCCGACCTCGACGAGGGCCTCGCCCGGCGCCCCGCCCTGGAGATCGTCAACGACGTGCTGCTCGACGGCATGAAGACCGTCGGCGAGCTGTTCGGCTCCGGCCAGATGCAGCTGCCGTTCGTGCTCCAGTCGGCCGAGGTGATGAAGACCTCGGTCGCCTACCTCGAGCCGCACATGGAGCGGGTCGAGGGCGAGGTCAAGGGCCGCATCGTGCTCGCCACCGTCAAGGGCGACGTGCACGACATCGGCAAGAACCTGGTCGACATCATCCTCTCCAACAACGGCTACGAGGTCGTCAACCTCGGCATCAAGCAGCCGGTGTCGGTCATCCTGGAGGCCGCCGAGGAGAAGAGGGCCGACGTCATCGGCATGTCCGGGCTGCTGGTGAAGTCCACGGTCATCATGAAGGAGAACCTGGAGGAGATGAACTCCCGGGGCATCTCGGAGAGGTTCCCGGTGCTGCTCGGCGGGGCCGCGCTGACCCGCGCCTACGTCGAGCAGGACCTCGCGGAGCTCTTCCAGGGCGACGTCCGCTACGCCCGCGACGCCTTCGAGGGACTGCGCCTGATGGACGCCTTCATGGCGGTCAAGCGCGGGGACAAGGGGGCGAGCCTGCCGCCGCTGCGCGAGCGCCGGGTCAAGGGCGGCGCCACGCTGGCCAGGACCCCGGCGGAGGAGCTGCCCGCCCGCTCCGACGTGGCCGCCGACAACCCGGTGCCCACGGCGCCCTTCCTCGGCGAGCGCGTCGTCAAGGGCGTGCCGCTCGCCGAGTACGCCGCGTTCCTGGACGAGCGGGCGACGTTCATGGGCCAGTGGGGCCTCAAGGCCGCCCGCGGCGGCGGCGGGCCCTCGTACGAGGAGCTGGTCGAGACCGAGGGCCGTCCGCGCCTGCGGATGTGGCTGGAGCGGATGCAGACCGACGGGCTGCTGGAGGCGGCGGTCGTCTACGGCTACTTCCCGTGCGTCAGCGACGGCGACTCGCTGATCATCCTGGACGAGGGGGGCGGCGAGCGCACCCGCTTCACCTTCCCGCGCCAGCGCCGCGACCGGCACCTGTGCCTGTCCGACTTCTTCCGCTCCAAGGACTCAGGCGAGGTCGACGTCGTCGCCCTCCAGGTCGCGACGATGGGCAACAGGGTCTCCGAGGCGGCGGCCGAGCTGTTCGCCAAGGACGCCTACCGCGACTATCTGGAGCTGCACGGCCTGTCGGTGCAGCTGACCGAGGCCCTGGCCGAGTACTGGCACGCGCGGGTACGCTCCGAGCTGGGCATCGGCGGGGACGAGTCGCTGGAGGACATGCTCAAGGTCAACGTCGCCGGCTGCCGATACTCTTTCGGCTACCCGGCCTGCCCCAATCTGGAGGACCAGGTCCAGCTGATGGGACTGCTCGATCCGGCCAGGATCGGCGTCGAACTGTCGGAGGAGTTCCAGCTCCATCCCGAGCAGTCGACGTCGGCGCTGATCGTTCATCACCCCGAGGCCAACTATTTCAACGTATGACCGGCGTGTGATCGGTCAGGGGGGTTCACGGGGAATGGAAGCTGTTCTCTTCGACATGGACGGGCTGCTCGTCGACAGCGAGAAGATCTGGTTCCAGGTCGAGACCGAGGTGATGGAACGGCTCGGTGGCGAGTGGGGGGAGGCCCACCAGGAGAACCTGGTGGGCGGCTCCATGCCGGCCACGGTGGCCTACATGCTCCGCATCTCCGGCGGGGGCGCCACCCCCGCCGAGGTGGAGACCTGGATGCTGGAGGGCATGACCGCCAGGCTCTCGGGCGGGGTGGAGATGATGCCCGGCGCCGCCGAGCTGCTGGCCGAGGTGCGCGGGGCTGGCCTGGCCACCGCCCTGGTCACCTCGTCGGTCCGGCCGATCGCCGAGGCGTGCCTGCGGAGCATCGGCGCGCACAACTTCGACCGCGTGGTCACCGGCGACGACGTCACGAGGACCAAGCCCGATCCCGAGCCCTACCTGACGGCCGCCCGGCTGCTGGAGGTCGACCCGGCCCGCTGCGTCGCCCTGGAGGACTCCCCGAACGGGGTGACGTCGGCCACCGCCGCGGGCTGCCGGGTGGTGGCGGTGCCGAGCGTGCTGCCGATCCCCGCCGCGCCGGGCCGCCTCGTCGTCGGCTCGCTGCTGGAGGTCGACGTGGCGATCCTGCGGTCGCTGTCCTCCGGTGAGCCCTTCTCCGGTGAGCCGTCCTCCGCGGCCGGGTCCCTCCACGGAGAGGCCGCCGGCGAATAGCCCCCGGAGGGCCGTCCGAGGTCGGGGATCATCCCTGATCTTTCGCGCGTACCGGGCCGTATCCCTTAGGGGGTGATCCCTCCTCAGGAAGGAGGGCCCGTCCCGAATCGACGTGCCAGGATGGATATCGGGTAAGCCGATACGAGGGGCGGGTCCGCTATGTCGTACGACCAGATCGCGTGGTTGCCGCTCTGTGCCGGGGTCACCGGTGTGGGGCTGGTGCTGAGTTTCCTGCTGATGCGGCGCCGGGGCGCCGCGGCGGGGCTGCGGGCCGCGGCCTGGTCGCTGCTGCCCGTCGCCGCCTTCCTGACCGGCGCGCTGCCGACCGTGTGGCAGATCGGCACGGCGGTCGTCGGGTTCGTCACCGGCCTGGTGCTCAACCCCACGGTGTGGGCCGGGGTGGCGGTGGCCGGGCTCGCCGCGCTGCTCTTCCTGGTCTCGGGCTTCCTGCGCGGACGCCGCCTGCGGGCCGCCGCCCCGGCGTCCGGGGCCTCCCAGTCACCCGTCGCGAGCGCCCCGGCGGGCAACCGGGCCGTGGCGCCGGGGGCGCCGGGCGCGACGGCCGTCACGCAGCCGCTGCCCAAGCGCAAGGCCGCTCCCGCGCCCGTTTCCCGGCCCGCCGCCGCCAAGCCCGCGGCGAAGCCGACCGCCGACGACGACTTCTCCGACATCGAGGACATCCTCAAGCGCCGCGGGATCGGATGACGCCGGGTAATCGCCTCGTTTCAATGTCACGAATCCGAGACAGAAGCGGAACGGCTTCCGGACATTACCTTCAAGATCAAAACGAATGAATTTCACGTGAATCACAGTTAAGCCACATAGCGCCGCAGGGGACTGGTCAGCGCAGTTCAGCCCATAGATTCTGCGCACGGGACCACGAATACTGGCCCGTAGACTTACGGCGCGCTACCCCGACCCGGGGGACGCGTTGACGGACAACGTCGTCTGGGATCCAGGGGGCCACTGTATGACCGCACCGCTCGACGTCCCCGGCACGGCCATGGAGGCCCAGCCGGAGGCTGTTCTCGAAGGGGTGGGCGGAAAAGCCATCGAAGGCCGTTCTCTCGGCCAGATTGCTTGGCTGCGCCTGAAGCGCGATAAAGCCGCAATTATCGGCGCTTTCGTCGTGGTCTTCCTGACGTTGATCGCGATCTTCGCGGAGCGTCCGTTCGGCGGGATCATCGCCCTGTTCGGCGACTCCCCGAACATTCCCAACAACGACCTCATCGACCCCATGACGAGCGCGCCGCTGGGCGCCTGGGGCGGGATCAGCCTGGAGCACCCGCTCGGCCTGGAGCCGGTCAACGGCCGCGACATCTTCGCCCGGATCATCTCCGGCGCCCAGATCTCGCTGCTGGTCGCCTTCCTGGCCACCCTGGTCTCGGTGGTGCTCGGCTCGCTGCTGGGCGTGCTCGCCGGCTTCTTCGGCGGCTGGGTCGACACCCTCATCAGCCGGGCGATGGACGTCTTCCTCGCCTTCCCCCTGCTGCTGTTCGCGATCGCCATCGTCGGCGCCGTCCCCGACCAGGCCCTCGGGCTGAAGGGCAACGGCCTGCGGATCGCGGTGATCGTGTTCATCATCGGCTTCTTCAACTGGCCGTACATCGCGCGTATCGTGCGCGGCCAGACCCTGTCACTGCGCGAGCGAGAGTTCGTCGACGCGGCCCGGTCCCTGGGAGCGGGCAACGGCTACATCATCTTCCGCGAGATGCTCCCCAACCTCGTGGCGCCGATCCTCGTCTACGCGACCCTGCTGATCCCCACGAACATCCTGTTCGAGGCGGCTCTGTCGTTCCTCGGTGTCGGTGTGAACGAGCCCCAGGCCTCCTGGGGCGGCATGCTCACCAGGGCGGTCGACTACTACCAGACCGCCCCGCACTTCATGATTGTCCCGGGCGTGGCGATCTTCATCACCGTCATGGCGTTCAACCTGCTGGGCGACGGGCTCCGGGACGCCCTCGACCCGCGAGCCCGGTAGCGAACAAGCGACCGTCCTCTATATCTCCGTCACTCACGACAAGGGGTGTACCACCACGATGAGGAAGATCAACGCCCTGGCGCTCGCCGCGCTGGGTACCGCGCTGACCATGGGACTGGCCGCCTGTGGCGGAACAGCCGGTGGCGGCGGTGGCAACACGTCCTCAGGAAACCAGGGGACCGGTGCCGCAGCTCCCACGGCCAAGCACAACGACGGCTACACCAAGGTCGTCAACGCCTCGGACGCCAAGGGCGGCACCCTCAAGTTCGCCTACTCCGACGAGCCCGACTCGATGGACCCGGGCAACACGTACTACGCCTGGAACTGGGACTTCACCCGGCTCTACGCCCGCCCGCTGATGACCTACGCCGCCGAGCCCGGCGACGCCGGCCTGAAGCTGGTCCCGGACCTGGCCGAGGGCCCCGGCGAGATGGCCGCGGACGGCAAGTCCTGGACGTACAAGATCAAGAAGGGCATCAAGTACGACGACGGCACCGAGGTCAAGGCCACGGACGTCAAGTACGCCATCGCCCGCAGCAACTTCACCGAGGAGCTCACCGACGGTCCGAAGTACTTCGCCCAGTACCTCGACGCCGGTGACTACAAGGGTCCCTACAAGGACAAGAACCTCGACAACTTCAAGGGCATCGAGACCCCCGACGACTACACCGTCGTCTTCAAGCTGAAGGCGCCGTTCGCGGAGTTCGACTTCCTCGTCGCCAACCCGCAGTCCGCCCCGGTGCCGCAGGCCAAGGACACCGGCCTCGACTACGAGAAGACCGTCGCCTCGACCGGTCCCTACAAGATCGAGAGCTACGAGATCGGCAAGCAGTTCAACCTCGTCAGGAACGAGAACTGGGACCCGGCCACCGACACCACCCGCAAGCAGCTGCCCGACCGCATCGAGGTCCAGCTGAAGCAGAACGCCGAGGACATCGACAAGCGCCTCATCAGCGGCCAGGTCCACGTCGACCTCGGCGGCACCGGCGTGCAGCCGGCGGCCCGCGCCCAGATCGTCGCGGACGCCAAGCTGAAGGACTCCACGGACAACCCCTTCACGCCGTTCAACCGCTACGCGATGCTGTCGGTCGCGGTGAAGCCGTTCGACAACATCGACTGCCGCAAGGCGATCCAGTACGCCACCGACAAGACCGCCACCCAGGCTCCCTGGGGCGGCCCGCTCGGCGGCGAGATCGGCACCACCGCGATGACCCCGACCACGGTCGGCTACAAGCAGTTCGACCTGTACCCCAACGGCGCCGACCACAAGGGTGACCTGGCCAAGGCCAAGGAGCACCTGGCGGCCTGCGGCCAGCCGAACGGCTTCGAGACCAACATCGCGGTCCGCGGTGACCGCACCAAGGAGGTCCAGGTCGCCGAGGCGCTCCAGGCATCCCTCGACCGGGTCGGCATCAAGGCCACCATCAAGAAGTACCCCTCGGGTGACTGGAGCGCGCAGTACGCCGGCAAGCCGGAGTTCGTGCACGCCAACAAGCTGGGCATCATCGTGGCCGGCTGGGGCTCCGACTGGCCGTCCGGCTTCGGGTTCCTGTCGCAGATCGTCGACGGTCGCTTCATCAAGGACTCCGGCAACTACAACATGATGGAGCTCAACGACAAGTCGGTGAACGACCTGCTGGACAAGGGCATCCAGACCACCGACGCCGCGGCCCGCAACGAGATCTGGGCCCAGGTCGACCAGAAGGTCATGGAGTCTGCCGCCTTCATGTCCTTCGTCTACGAGAAGACCCTCATCTTCCGTCCGTCGACCCTGACCAACGTGTACGTGCACCCGGCCTACGGCATGTACGACTACACGTGGCTCGGCGTCCAGCAGTAGTCCTTCCCTAGTTAGCCGAAGGCAGGTGAAGGCCTGACGGTGCCCGGGAGCGACCCTCCCGGGCACCTTGGGGCCGAACGATCGTGGTCGCTTTCATCGTCCGCCGCGTGATCGCCGCCGTGCTGATGCTCGCCATCGTCAGCATGGCCACCTTCGCGATCTTCTTTCTCATCCCGCGCGCCCTGGGACAGACCCCCGAGGGCATGGCGTCGCGTTACGTCGGGCGAGACGCCACCCCTGAGGCGATCCAGGGTGCCGTCAAGCGACTGCACCTGGACGACCCGCTCCTGGTGCAGTACGGCCGGTTCGCGCAGGGCATCGTCGCCGGTCAGGACTACTCGATCGGCCCGCGCAAGGCCGACTGCCCGGCACCGTGCTTCGGCTTCTCCTTCAACAACAACCAGCCGGTCTGGCCGACGCTGCTCGACCGGCTCCCCGCGACGATCTCCCTCGCCCTGGGCGCGGCGGTCACCTGGGTCGTCGCCGGTGTCAGCGTGGGCGTCATCTCCGCGCTGAGACGCGGCACCGTCATGGACAGGACGGCCATGACGATCGCCCTGGCGGGAGTGTCGCTCCCCATCTACTTCACCGGCCTGGTGTCGCTGTCGCTGTTCGCGTACACGCTGGGGATCTTCCCCGGTGGGGGCAGCTACACGGCGTTCACCGAGAATCCGGTCATGTGGTTCCAGGCGCTCGTCCTGCCCTGGATCACCCTGGCGTTCCTGTACGCCGCCCTGTACGCCCGGCTCACCCGGGCGGGCATGCTGGAGACCATGGGCGAGGACTACATCCGCACGGCCCGCGCCAAGGGTCTCAAGGAGCGGACGGTCGTGACCAAGCACGCCCTGCGCGCCACGCTGACCCCGATCCTCACCATCTTCGGCCTGGACCTCGGCCTGCTGCTGGGCGGCGCGGTGCTCACCGAGAGCACCTTCTCCATCCCCGGCATCGGCAAGCTGGTCATCGACGCGATCCGGGGCAACGACCTGCCCGTCGTCCTGGGCGTGACCCTGTTCGCGGCGATCTTCATCGTCGTGGCCAACTTCATCGTGGACGTCCTGTACGCGGTGGTCGACCCGAGGGTGAGGCTCTCATGACGACTCCCGCACCGGAGTCCTTCCTGGAACTGCGCGACCTGCGCATCCACTTCCCGACCGAGGACGGCCTGGTCAAGTCCGTCGACGGCCTGTCCTTCAAGCTCGACCGGGGCAAGACCCTGGGCATCGTGGGCGAGTCGGGCTCGGGCAAGAGCGTGACCAGCCTCGGCATCCTGGGCCTGCACAAGGGCGGCCGCGCCAAGATCTCCGGTGAGATCTGGCTGGACGGCGAGGAGCTCGTCGGCGCGAACGCCGACCACGTGCGGACCCTGCGCGGCAAGAAGATGGCGATGATCTTCCAGGATCCGCTGTCCGCCATGCACCCGTACTACACCGTGGGCGCCCAGATCGTCGAGGCGTACCGGATCCACCACAGGGTCAGCAAGGCCGTCGCCCGCAAGCACGCGATCGACATGCTCGGCCGGGTGGGGATCCCGCAGCCCGACAAGCGGGTCGACGACTACCCCCACCACTTCTCCGGCGGCATGCGCCAGCGCGCGATGATCGCGATGGCGCTCTCCTGCGACCCCGAGCTGCTGATCGCCGACGAGCCCACCACGGCCCTCGACGTGACCGTCCAGGCGCAGATCCTCGACCTCATGCGCGACCTGCAGAGCGAGTTCAACTCCGCGCTGATCGTCATCACCCACGACCTCGGCGTGGTCGCCGAGCTGTCGGACGACATCCTGGTGATGTACGGCGGCAAGTGCGTCGAGTACGGCACGGCCGAGGACACCTTCTACCGGCCCGAGCACCCCTACACGTGGGGTTTGCTGGGATCGATGCCCCGCCTGGACCGCGAGCCCACCGAGCGGCTGCTCCCGATCAAGGGCACCCCGCCCTCCCTGATCAACGTGCCGTCCGGCTGCGCCTTCAACCCCCGGTGCACCTTCGCCGGCCGTACCGAGGGCAAGGCCGTCTCGGAGGTGCCGCAGCTGCTGGAGACCGACGGCGGCCACCTGGTCCGCTGCCACATGCCCCGCGCGGAACGACGGTCTATCTGGGAGAACGAGATCAAGCCGATGATGGAGAGCACGTGAGCGAGCGAGCGGGCCGGCACAGCGAGCCCCGGGTTAGGGAGGACGCGTGACCTCGGTCGACGTCGTTGACGACAAGGGCGGCACGGCCGAGAGGTCCCCCGCCGACGCGCTGCTGTCCGTGCAGGGCCTGCAGAAGCACTTCCCGGTGACCAAGGGCCTGCTGCGCAGGCAGGTCGGCGCGGTCAAGGCGGTCGACGGGATCACCTTCGACGTCCGCAAGGGCGAGACGCTCGGCCTGGTCGGCGAGTCGGGCTGCGGCAAGAGCACCACGGGACGGCTGATCACCCGCCTGCTGGAGCCCACCGGCGGCTCGGTCGTCTTCGAGGGCCACGACATCACCCACATGTCCCAGGCCAGGATCCGCCCGCTCCGCCGCGACATGCAGATGATCTTCCAGGACCCCTACTCGTCGCTCAACCCCCGGCACACGGTCGGCGCCATCGTCGGCGCCCCGTACCGCATCCAGGGCATCCAGACCGAGCAGGGCACCAAGAAGGCGGTCCAGGAGATCCTGGAGATGGTCGGGCTCAACCCCGAGCACTACAACCGCTACCCGCACGAGTTCTCCGGCGGCCAGCGCCAGCGCATCGGCATCGCCCGCACGCTCGCCCTCAAGCCCAAGCTCATCATCGCCGACGAGCCGGTCTCCGCGCTGGACGTGTCGATCCAGGCCCAGGTGGTCAACCTCCTGGAGGACCTGCAGAACGAGCTCGACCTGACCTACGTCATCGTCGCGCACGACCTGTCGGTCATCCGGCACATCAGCGACCGGGTCGCGGTCATGTATCTCGGCAAGATCGTCGAGCTGGCCGACCGCAAGGGCCTGTACGAGTCGCCCATGCACCCGTACACCACCGCGCTGATGTCCGCGGTGCCCGTCCCCGACCCGGCCCGGCGCAAGGACCGCGAGCGCATCCGCCTGCAGGGTGACGTGCCCAGCCCGCTCAACCCGCCGCCCGCCTGCCGGTTCCACACCCGGTGCTGGAAGGCCCAGGAGATCTGCAAGACCGTGGAGCCGCCGCTGACGGCGCTCGCCCCGGGCCACCAGGTCGCCTGCCACTTCCCGGAGAACGCCCCCAAGGAGCAGCCCTCGCCGGTCGTGTCCGGCTGACCGACCGTCCCGCCCCCGCCCGTACGGTCTCGTGCGGGCGGGCTCTTACGG
This sequence comes from Streptosporangium sp. H13245, assembly GCF_055690525.1. Lineage (NCBI taxonomy): Bacteria > Bacillati > Actinomycetota > Actinomycetes > Streptosporangiales > Streptosporangiaceae > Streptosporangium > Streptosporangium sp. H13245. The sequence goes on from NZ_JBSZKT010000050.1 coordinate 43,934, forward strand.
GCGGGAAGGTCAGGGGAGCGCGCCCGGCGTGATCAGGCCGGTCTCGTAGGCGAGGACGACGGCCTGGACGCGGTCGCGCAGGCCCAGCTTGGTGAGCACGTTGCCGACGTGGGTCTTGACCGTCGTCTCGCTCACCACCAGCTCGGCGGCGATCTCCGCGTTGGACATGCCCTTGGCGATCAGCCGGAGCACCTCCAGCTCGCGCTCGGTGAGCCGGTCCAGGCGCGCGGGGGTCGACTGCTGGTGCACCGAGGGCAGGTGCGCGCCGAACTTGTCCAGCAGCCGCCGGGTGACGCTCGGCGCGACGATCGCGTCGCCCGCCGCGACCACCCGGATGGCCTGCACCAGCTCCTCGGGCGGGACGTCCTTCAGCAGGAACCCGCTGGCCCCGGCGCGTAGCGCCTCCACGATGTACTCGTCGAGGTCGAAGGTCGTCAGCACCAGCACCCGCGGCACGTGCGCGCCCACGGTGGCCTCCCGCACGATCCTGCGGGTCGCCTCGATGCCGTCCACCCCCGGCATCCGGATGTCCATCAGCACCACGTCGGGCAGCAGCGCCCGCGACTGGTCCTGCGCCGCCTTGCCGTCTCCCGCCTCGCCGACCACGGTGAGATCGGGCTCGGCCTCCAGGATCAGGCGGAAGCCGGTGCGCAGCAGTGGCTGGTCGTCCACCAGCAGCACTCTGATCGTCATCACGTGTCCTTGAGGGGGAACCGGGCATTGACCTCGAATCCGCCCCCGGGACGCGGGCCGATCCTCAGAAGTCCACCATAGAGGGCCACGCGTTCACGAATACCCGCCAGCCCGTGTCCGGTCACCTCCTCGCCCTCGCCGCGCGCCTTCGGGCCGAGGCCGTCGTCCTCGACCTGGACGGCCAGCCCGCCCGGTTCGTGCCGTACCGTCACCCAGGCCCGCGCCCGCGGCCCCGCGTGCCGCAGGCTGTTGGTCAGGGCCTCCTGGACCAGCCTGTACGCGGCCAGGTCGACGCCGGGGGGCAGCGGACCCGTCCCCGGGGCCCCGGGACCGTCCTCCATCCACAGCTGCGTCCGCAGTCCCGCCTCGCGCATCTGGTCGACCAGGGCCGGGATCTCGCGTACTCCCGGCTGCGGGTTGCGCTCGGCGGGCGTCCCGTCGGTCCTGAGCACGCCCACCATGTCGCGCATCTCCGACATCGCGGTCCGGCCGAGCTCCTCGATCGCCGACAGGGCCTCTCGCGCCCCGTCGGGGTTGCTGGCCAGCACCCGGCGCGCCGCGGCGGCCTGGACGGTCATCACGCTCACGTGGTGGGCGACCACGTCGTGCAGCTCGCGGGCGATGCGGGAGCGCTCCTCGGCCCTGGCCGCCCGGGTGTCGGCCTCCCGGGCGCGTTCCACGCGCCGCGCCCGGTCGCGCAGCTCCGCCTGGTAGGCCCGGCGCAGCCGCACGCTCCGGCCGGCGATCCACACGGAGCCGGTGAACACGGCCATCAGCAGGTGGCCGCTCCACCCGCTCCACCCGCCGAGCCCGCCGCCCGCCGACGACGACAGGAGATGACCGGTGAGGGCCAGCGCCGGGGCGCACAGGCTGAGCGCCAGGCCGCGCCGGGTGGCGATCGTGTAGACCAGCACCAGGGCGGCCAGCCAGAGCAGGGAGGGGTTGCGTCCCGTCGCGGTCAGCGTGATCTCGGCCAGGCAGACCAGGAAGAGCACCAGGAACGGCCGGTGGCGGCGCAGCGCCACCGACAGGCAGCCCACCGCGATCAGGCCGAGCCCCATCGCGTCGGGTGCCCGCAGGCGGGCGGGGTCGCCGAAGACGTGGGTCACGTGGGCGAAGGGGACCGAGGCGGTGGCCAGCGCTCCACCGAAGATCACGTCGGGAATCAGCGGGTGCCCGCGGAACCACGTCCGCAGGCTGCCGATGGTGTCGCGCACACAATCAATTTAGGCGCCCTTCCCCCGCCGCCACCCTGCTGGAGGTGGATATCACCTCTCATCCCCACGAAGGATCCGCTCCACGGAAACACCGGACACAGGGCTACAACTCGTCGGTGGCCGCCCTTGAGATCTTGGCGGGCCGCCGGTTGCTGCGGACGGTGTCGCCGGGCTGCCGCTCGGGAACGGGCGGGGGAGTGCCGCCGAACTCCGGGCACAGGTCCTTGTAACTGCACCACCCGCACAGCCTGCTGGGCCTGGAACGCCACTCGCCCGTCTCCAGCGCGCGCTCGATGGCCTGCCACAGGGCCTGGACCTTGCGCTCGGTGGCCAGCAGGTCGGCCTCGTCGGGGGTGTAGCGCAGCACCTCGCCGCCGCCCCCGAGATACATCAGCTGGAGCATGCGGGGCACCGAGCCGCGCAACCGCCACAGCACCAGCGCGTAGAACTTCATCTGGAACAGCGCCTTGGCCTCGAAGGCGGGCCCCGGGGCGCTGCCGGTCTTGTAGTCAACGACACGGACCTCGCCGGTGGGCGCCACGTCCAGCCGGTCGATGTAGCCCCGCAGCATCAGGCCGCTGCCGAGCACCGCCTCCACGTACAGCTCCCGCTCGGCGGGCTCCAGGCAGGTGGGGTCCTCAAGGGTGAAGTAGCGCTCCAGCATGGCGCGGGCCTGGGTCAGCCACTCGGCGCGGTCGTCGTCGCCGGTGAACATGCCGGCGTACGAGGGATCCTCCTCCTGGAGCCTGAGCCACTGCGGCTCCAGCAGGTCCTGGGCCGCGGAGACCGTGCGCTCCGGGGCGGGCAGGTCGTACAGGCGCTCGAGCACCGAGTGGACCATCGTGCCGCGCACCGCGGCGGGCGACGGCGGCTCGGGAAGCCGGTCGACCACCCGGAAGCGGTAGAGCAGCGGGCACGTCATGAAGTCACCCGCGCGCGACGGCGACAGGGCTCCGACGATCGTGGGCTCGGTCGGTGACATGACCGCACTGTAGGTCACAGTGACGACAGTTTGTGCCCGGGGCGCCCTCGTGGCGTCTGCCACGGGCCCGGCGGCGCGTACCATCGAGGCCTGAGGGTGAGGGCGGACGGGACGAGGAATGGTGAGCCAGCGGTGAGCAGCGACAGCCCACGCCAGGACAATCCGGGGCTGCGGATGGGCCGCCCGTTCGGCATCCCGATCTACGTCTCGCCGACCTGGTTCATCGTGGCGGCCTTCATCACCTACTCCTTCCAGGGCGTGGTGGCCTCCTGGCTGCCCGACCTGAGCGTCCCGCTCACCTACGTCGTCGCGTTCGTCTTCGCGGTGCTGCTCTACGTCTCGGTGCTCCTGCACGAGCTGGCGCACTGCGTGGTGGCCAGGATGTACGGCCTGCCGGTACGGCGCATCACGCTCTACCTGCTCGGCGGCGTCTCGGAGATCGAGCGCGAGCCGGAGACCCCCGGCAGGGAGTTCATGGTGGCCTTCGCCGGGCCGCTGCTCTCGCTCGGGCTGGCCGGGATCGGCTTCGCCGTCTCCCAGGTCATCGACCCCGGCACGATCGCCGGGGTCCTGGTCTTCCAGCTCTGGTTCGCCAACCTGATCGTCGGGATCTTCAACCTGCTGCCGGGACTGCCCCTCGACGGCGGGCGCATGCTGCGGGCGGGCGTCTGGAAGATCACCCGCAAGCCCGTCTCCGGCACGATCGCGGCGGCCTGGGCGGGTCGGGTGCTGGCCGTCGCCCTGGTGGTGGGCACCGTCTGGTCGGCGCTGGTGACCGGTCAGGAGCCGGGCCTGATGCTCGTCTGGTCGCTGCTGCTGGCCGCCTTCATCTGGTTCGGCGCCACCCAGGCGCTGCGCGGCGCCCGCGTACGGGCCCGCATCCCCGAGGTCAACGCCCGCGCCCTGGCCAGGCGGGCCATCGCGGTCACCGGCGACGTGCCGCTGGCCGAGGCCCTGCGCCGGGCCGCGGAGGCGCGGGCCGGGGCGATGGTGGTGGTCGACCACGAGGGCCACCCCACGGGCATCGTGAACGAGGTCGCCGTGGAGGCCACCCCGGAGAGCCGCCGCCCCTGGGTGACGGCCGGCTCGCTGTCGCGCAGCCTGGAGCCCTCGCTGGTGCTCGCCGCCGACCTGGAGGGGGAGCCGCTGATCGACGCCATGCGCGAGTCCCCCGCCGGGGAGTATCTCCTGGTGGAGCGCGGCGGCGAGATCTTCGGCGTGCTCGCGACCTCGGACGTGAACCGCGTATTCAGCGGGGTTTAAGCGAACCGCAGGTCGTTCACATGCGTCTCACTGGATACTCGCCGATGAGCAGGGGCGGCAGGAGAAGATGATGCCTGTTCGTCCCACTCGTCTTCGGCTCTTACCAGGACTAGGGTTTTGGCCAGCGAACGGGCTGGCCATGTAGCTTAAGGGACGTCAATTGGCACCCCCCCGAACACCGGCTCAGGCCGGCGATCTGACGCCGGATCTCCTCGGCGCCCCCGAATGGACCGATCAAATGGTCGCGGCCGCGGGCATCCCCATGTACGACATCCCGTTCCTCACGGTCGGTGGCGGCATGGGATCCTTCGTGACGCTCGACTACCTGAGGATCTACGGCGTCCCCACCTCGCAGATGCGGGTGGTGTCCAACATCGACCACCCGTGGCAGACCTACGAGTTCCTCACCAGGTGCTCGCAGATCCCCCGGGGTGAGCGGATCCGCTCCGACTCCTCCTCCCGGCCCGACAACCTGTGGGGATTCCCCTCCTACGCCCTGGAAGAGGCGTGGAAGGAGAAGAAGCCGTCGTACCTGTGGCAGATCCTCACTGAGCCGCTGCTGAACGACTACTGGACCCCGCGCGCCGGCACCGTCTTCGAGAACCTCGAACGCGAGGCCAAGCGCATCAACTACTGGGACATGCTGGTCAAGGGCCAGGTGCGGATGGTCCGCCGCAGGACGGGCGGCGGCTACTTCACCGTGGTCACCCCGCCCGACGGCGCGGCGCCGACCAAGCGGATCATCTTCCGCTCACGCTTCGTGCACGTCGCGATCGGCTACCCGGGCCTGAAGTTCCTGCCCGACCTGCAGGAGTTCCGCACCAAGCACGGCGACTACCAGCACGTCGTCAACGCCTACGAGCCGCACGAGCAGGTCTACGAGTTCCTGAAGACCCGGCCGGGCACCGTGGTCATCCGCGGCGGCGGCATCGTCGCCTCCCGGGTGCTCCAGCGGCTGTTCGACGACCGGGAGCGGCACAACCTGCAGACCCAGATCATCCACATCTTCCGCACGTTCGTCAGCGGCTCCCACGGCCCGCACGTCTGGTCACGCCGCAAGGGCGGCGACGGCTGGGCCTACCAGGGCTTCAACTACCCCAAGTCGGTGTGGGGCGGCCAGCTCAAGGCGCAGATGCGCAAGCTGGAGGGCGCCGACCGGGCGAAGAAGTACAAGGAGATGGGCGGCACCAACACCCCCTTCAGGCGGCGCTGGCAGGAGCAGATGCGGGCGGGCCGCAGCGGCGGCTACTACCACCCCGTGCAGGGCACCGTCGACCGGGTGGAGCAGAGCCGCGACGGGCGGCTCGTCAGCTACGTGCGCAGCGGCGACGGCATCGTCAGGGAGCCGGTGTCCGACTACATCATCGACTGCACGGGTCTTGAGGCCGACATCGCCGAGCACCGGGTCTTCGCGGACCTGCTCCAGCACGGCGGGGCGTTCCGCAACCCGGTGGGCCGGCTGGAGGTGGAGCGCCACTTCGAGGTGAAGGGGACGGCCAGCGGCGACGGCGCCCTCTACGCCTCGGGGTCGGCTACGCTCGGCGGCTACTTCCCCGGCGTCGACACCTTCCTCGGCCTGCAGATCGCGGCCCAGGAGATAGCGGACGACCTGTCGAGGCGGGGGTTCGTCAAGAAGATGGGACCGCTGCGCTCGACCTCGCAGTGGTTCAAGTGGGCCCGCAACTCGCCGGTGTAAGGAGTAGTTCCCGTGGTTCCGACCCTGCTGGGCCGTATTCAGACGCGCCTGCTCATGCTCGCCACCGTCGGCGTGGTCATCACCCTGCTGATCGTTCCGCTGCTTCCCGGCTCGGGGCCGCTCTCCGGCCGCTACATCAACGGCCTCCTGGTCATCGCGGCGGTGGCCGTGCTGGGGGTCGTCTGGGAGCTGATATACCACTTCCTGATGCAGTTCAGATGGGAGAAGGACTGGCCGACCCTCTTCGGCCTGCTGACGCTCGTGCCCGAAGGTCTTGTGCTGTACTTTTTGCTACGGTCCGGTGCAGTTGATTTCATCGATCCGGTCCCGCCGGCCGCCTTCTGGACGCACTTCACCGTCGTCTGGGTATGCATCTGGTTGGTGACGAACGGTCCCATGAGGGTGCCGTTCATCCGGTGGCGTTTCCGGGGAGGGAGAGTTCTGTGACCGACCAGGGCTTCGGGGTGGTGCGTCCGCTTCCGGGCAACGGGCTGGTGGCCCATGAGGGTGGCCTGCTGCTGGTGTGCGACGCGGCCGAGGCCGTCGTTGAGGATCTGCTGGGGGCGCTGCGGGAGACCGCGGCCTCCGGCGGCGACGGCCGGGCGCTGGCCCGCCGGGTCGCCCAGATCCTCGCCGTCATGATGGGCGAGACGGTGGCGTGCGCCGTCGCCGGACCCGTCGGCGGGGGAGTGGCCGTCCTGGTCAGCGGCCCGGCGTTCGCGTCGGTGAACGGCGCGAACGGTGAGATCCAGCTTGCCGGGCGTGACGCGCTCACCTGGTCCGATCGGCTGGTTCCCGGCCCGGTGACCCGGGTGGAGCTGCGCCTGCCCGACGCGGGGGCCGCGCACCCGCTGTCCCGGCTGGACTCCGGGGTGATCGTCGCGGGCGGGGTCTCGTGCGACCCGACCGAGGCGGGCGCCCCTCCGCCCGTGGCGCGGACGGAGTCCGCCGCGCCCCAGGGACAGCACGCCGCCAGGCAGAACAGCCAGCAGGCCGCGCCCCGCGGCAGAGCGCGGTCGTCGCGCTCGGCCTCGGCCTGCCGCGGGGCCCTGCGGGCGTGCTCGGTCACGCGCCCCACTTTACCCGCGTTGCGGAACGAATCACTCCGTTAT